>NZ_JBHYNC010000016.1:0-112796 GCF_042743165.1 Gordonia sp. NPDC058843 | reverse complement strand
AGCGAGCCACGAAGGGTCTCGCAACGTGTCTCACCAGGCCCTTCGTGGCTCGTCGTTTCGCTCCTCGCACCTCAGGGAGCAGGGGTTATGCGGTTCTTTCGGATTTGGGAGCAGGGGTGGGTCGGTACTTTCGGATCAGGGAGCCAGAGGGGAGGGGCGCGGTGCTCGCGCCCTACGGGAACAGGGTCAGGGTCCCCAGAAGTCGGTGACCGACAGCCCGACGTCGTGCAGGAGCGTTCGGACCAGCGGCAGGCCGATGCCGATGACCGACGACGGGTCACCCTCGATGCGCTCGACCAGCCAGCCGCCGAGGCCGTCCAACGTGAAGGCACCGGCGACCTGTAGCGGTTCACCACTGGCGACGTACCGCGCGATCACGTCGTCGTCGGCGTCGGCGAAATGGATCGTCGTGGAACTGGTCCCGCCGGCGGTGGCGGGGCGGTCCAGGCGGATCAGGTGATGGCCGGTCAGCAGGTCGGCGCTGCGGCCACGCATCTCCGACCACTGCGCGACCGCGCGTTCCGGGGTGTGTGGCTTACCGAGCAGCTGATCGCCCAGGTGGAGCATCGAATCGCAGCCGATGACCGCGACCGGCTTGCCCGAGCCGGCGAGTTCGGCGACCTCGGGTAGAGCAGCGACAGCCTCCGCCTTGGCCCGGGCCAGTTCGGCGACCACCACGTCGGCCGGCGTGGTGGTCGCGAGCTCGGCGAGGAGTGCGTCCTCGTCGACGTCCGACACTCGCACGACCGGCGCGACACCGGCGGCCCGCAAGATGCGAAGTCGGGCCGGGGAGGCCGACCCGAGGACGAAGATCGGGCCGGTCGGACCCGGCCCGATCTCGGATGCGCGTGTCACCGTCAGTAGCGCAGGTTGGTGTAGCTCCCCGGGCCGCCCCACTGCGGACGCAGCCGGTCGAGGGGATGACCCCAGTCGTCGCGGGTCTCGGGCTCTGCGGCGCCGCCACCCGAACCGGCACCGGCGAGGACGGTCACCAGCACGGCGAGGTCCTCGTCGGTCGGATTGCCGCCGACGACGGTCAGGAACGGACGCTCGGACTTCGTCGAGTCTTCGCTCACGGGATTCTCGCTCTCGGGACTGCCGGCTGATGTCACAGGGGGATGTTGCCGTGCTTCTTGGGCGGCAGGTTGACCATCTTGCGCTCGAGCAGCTTGAGCGCGGTGGCGATCTGGCCGCGGGTGTGACTCGGCGGGATCACCGCGTCGACGTATCCGCGGGCGGCCGCGACATACGGGTTGACGAGGGTGTCCTCGTACTCCTCCTGCAGCTGCAGGCGCAGCGCGTCGACGTCCTCGCCCTTGGCCGCCGCATCCTTGAGCTGGCTGCGGTAGACGAACCCGACCGCACCCGAGGCGCCCATGACGGCGATCTGAGCGGTCGGCCAGGCCAGGTTCACGTCGGCACCCATGTGCTTGGAGCCCATGACGTCGTACGCGCCGCCGTAGGCCTTACGGGTGATGACGGTGATCTTGCCGACCGTCGCCTCGCCGTAGGCGTAGAGCAGCTTGGCGCCGCGGCGGATGATGCCGCGGTACTCCTGGTCGGTGCCCGGGAGGAAGCCCGGGACGTCGACGAGGGTGACGATCGGAATGTTGAAGGCGTCGCAGGTCCGGACGAAGCGTGCGGCCTTCTCCGAGGCGTCGATGTCGAGGCAGCCGGCGAACTGGGTCGGCTGGTTGGCGACGATGCCGACGCTGCGGCCGTCGACGCGTCCGTAGCCGATGATGATGTTGGTCGCGTACTCGGCCTGCACCTCGAGGAACTCGTCGTCGTCGAGGATGCGACGGATGACCTCGTGCATGTCGTAGGGCTGATTCGGCGAATCCGGGATCAGCGTGTCGAGCTCGAGGTCCTCCTCGGTGAGGGTGTCCTCGATGGAACCGGCGGCCGGCTGTGCGACGGGCAGTCGCGGTGCGTCGGCGCGGTTGTTGCTCGGCAGGTAGCCGAGGAGTTCCTTGACGTACTCGAGGGCGTCCTCCTCGTCGGAGGCGACGTAGTGGGCGGTGCCCGACTTCGACATGTGCGTGTGTGCGCCGCCGAGCTCCTCCATCGTCACCTCTTCGCCGGTGACCGTCTTGATCACGTCCGGGCCGGTGATGAACATCTGGCTGGTCTGGTCGACCATGACCACGAAGTCGGTGAGGGCGGGGGAGTACACGTGCCCGCCGGCCGCGGCACCGAGGATCAGCGAGATCTGCGGGATCACGCCGGATGCGCGCACGTTGCGGTGGAAGATCTCGCCGTACAGACCGAGCGAGACCACGCCCTCCTGGATACGGGCGCCGGCGCCGTCGTTGATGCCGATCAGCGGCCGGCCGGTCTTGATCGCGAGATCCATGACCTTGACGATCTTCTCGCCGTAGACCTCGCCGAGGCTGCCGCCGAAGACCGTGGAGTCCTGCGAGAAGACGCAGACCTCGCGGCCGTCGATGGTGCCGTACCCCGAGACGACGCCGTCGCCGAGCGGACGGCGCTCCGCGAGTCCGAAGTTGGTGCTGCGGTGCCGCGCGAGGGCGTCGAGCTCCACGAATGATCCCTCGTCGAGCAGATGTGTGATGCGCTCCCGCGCGGTCAGCTTGCCCTTGGCGTGTGTCTTCTCGACGGCGGCCTCACCCACCGGATGCTTCGTCTCCTCGAGACGATTGCGCAGATCGGCGAGCTTTCCCGCCGTGGTGTGGATGTCGGGAGCGGCGGCGTCGTCGCGAGAAGCAGTGGTCATGACTGACGATGCTAACTACCCGGGTGTGAGCCACGTCAACCGGATCAACGTGAGATATCCCTCAGGTTTCCGAGCGATCGGTCGGTGCGGTGCCCCCGGGTCGTCGAAACAGGCGGTACCCGACCGTTCCACGGCGACGGACAGTAGGTTCGTTGTCCATGAGCCTCGACGCAGATCTGCTCCGTACCCGTCTGGCCGGCACACGCTGGCACCGGATCGAGGTGGTCGAGGCGACCGGCTCGACCAACGCCGACCTCGTGTCGCGTGCCGCCACCGAATCGGTCGGGGGCACCGTGCGGATCACCACCGACCAGACCGCCGGACGCGGGCGTCACGCCCGGACCTGGACGGCACCCGCCGGCACGCAACTGGCCATGTCGGCCGCCCTCGATGTCGCCGACCACACCGAGGACCTGGGCTGGCTGTCGCTGCTGGCCGGACTCGCCGCGGTGCAGGGGGTCGACGACGCGATGGGACTGCGTCCGACGCTCAAGTGGCCCAACGACGTCCTGATCGACGGCAAGAAGGTCGCGGGCATCCTCTCGGAATACACCCGCACCGACCACGGTCCCGCCGGACCGGGCGGTGTCGCGGTGATCGGCACCGGACTCAACACCACCATGGGCGAGGACCAGCTGCCGGTCCCGACCGCCACCTCACTGCGACTCGCCACCGGCGGCGACGTGCCGCTGACCGAACTCGCCGCGTCGTACCTGCGGGCGCTCTCGGAACTGCTCGACCTGTGGCCGCACGACCTGGACGGGCTGGCGGCGCGGTATCGCGACAACAGCGACACCATCGGTCGTCGCGTCCGGCTGGTGCTACCCGGGGATCGCGAAGTCGTCGGCACCGCAACCGGTGTCGACTCCTCCGGCCGGCTCGTCGTCGACGCCGATGGTCAGCAGGTGGTGGCCGCAGCGGGCGACGTCACCCATCTGCGGCCGGAGTGACTTCGACTCGGCTCGTCGACCTCGACGCGCTCCTTCGTCGCTTGCTCGGCCCGGCGGCTGCGCTCCTCGACGGCTCAGCCGGCGGTGCGCTGCAGGCTCTTGCCGGCCATCGCCGGGATGATCGTCAGTGACGGTAGGCCGATCACCAGGTGCACGATCGCCGTCTCGATGCCCACCGAGATCTGGTTGTAGGTGAGGATGGGGATCAGCACGGCGGCGACGAGCAGCAGGCCGACGATCCATCGGTAGAACTGATCGGGCGACGGCGTGATCAGATGCAGGACGTACCAGAGGGCACCGGCGGCGAGGGCGCACAGGAAGCCGACGACCCCGAACCAGAGTTCGCTGGCGGCGACCGGATTCCAGACGCCGAGCTTGCCCGACTCGTTCACCTTCTCGACGAATGCGGAGATGATCCAGGCCACGAGCCATGCGGCGAGGCCGGTGACCACACCGGTCATCACCACGCCGCCGGCGAAGGTGACGGGGTTGATGTCGGGGCCACGGCGTGGCTTCACCGGCCGGCCCCTGTCGTATCCGGGCTGGTCGTATCCGCCCTGCCCGTATCCGCCCTGGCCCGCGTACGGGTCGGCCGCGTAGGGATCGCGCGCGTACGGGTCGTTCTGACTGCTGTAGGCGCGTGACTCGGGGGTGTAGCCGGACTCGTAGCGCGCGGTCCGCGGGTCACGGGGATCCTGGTAGCTCATGGCGTTCTCCTCGCCGACCGTTCGTCGAAGCCGATGGTCGGATCTGGTGTCGGGGCCCTGGCATGCTCACTGCACGAGGACGGCAGGCGGTCCTGTGGTTGGCAGTCTACTGCGGCACCCAGGCGTTTATGCTGAGCCGCATGGCCTATCCGCGGGAGAACCTGGCGCCGGGAGAGCGTGTCGTCCTCCACCGGCATCCGCACTGGAAGTGCTTGCTGGGTCCGTTCCTGCTGTTCGGGCTCGTGACGGCCGCCGCGGGAGTGTTGATCGGCGTCATCACCTCGTCGGCGCTGCGGTCCACACCGCAGACCGTCCTACTCATCGTCGTCGCGGTGGTCTGGGCTGCTGGGTTCTGCTGGTATTTCGTGCGCCCGTTGTTGGCCTGGAAGACAACACATTTCGTGCTCACCGACCGGCGGGTGATGTTCCGCAACGGGATCGTCACCCGGTCGGGCATCGACATCCCGATCCGTCGGATCAACACCGTCGAGTTCCGGCACGGCCTCGTCGACCGGATGCTGCGCACCGGCACGCTGGTCATCGAGTCGGCGTCCGACGAACCGCTGTCCTTCGACGACATCCCGCAGGTCGAGCGGGTGCACGCGCTGCTCTACCACGAGGTGCTCGACGTCCACGACGACGAGGATCATCCGCCGGACGGACGCCGACGCGACTCGTACGACCAGTCCGTCACCGGTAGCGGTCACCCCGGGGACCGGTCCGAACACGGCGGGGGCCGCGACCGATGACCACCGTGCTGCTCGCCGAGGACGACGCCGCGATCGCCGAACCGCTCGCGCGGGCGCTGTCGCGGGAGGGATACGGCTGCGAGGTCGTCTCGACCGGGGCCGACGCCCTCGAGAAAGCCCTCGACACCCGCTACGAACTGCTCATCCTCGATCTCGGCCTGCCGGTACTCGACGGCCTCGAGGTGTGCCGCCGGGTACGCGCCCAACGTCCGGCGCTCGCCGTCCTGATGCTGACCGCGCGCACCGACGAGGTGGACTTCGTCGTCGGACTCGATGCCGGTGCCGACGACTACGTCGGCAAACCGTTCCGGTTGGCCGAACTGCTGGCCCGGGTGCGCGCCCTGCTGCGGCGTCGCCAGCCCGGCGACGTGGTGCTCGAGGGTGGTGCCCTGCGCCTGGACGCGCGGGCGCGCCGGGTTCTGGTGAACGGACACGACCTCACCCTCGCGAACCGCGAGTTCGACCTCCTGCGCTTCCTCATGGAACGCGCCGGCGAGGTGGTGACCCGCGAGGAGATCCTCACCGAGGTGTGGGGCTCGGCCGACCTTCGGTCGTCGAAGACGCTCGACATGCACATCTCCTGGTTGCGCCGCAAGATCGGCGACGACCGCCACGATCGTCCCCGCCACATCGTGACCGTGCGCGGAGTCGGTTTCCGGTTCGACCCGTAGTCCGCCATGCGCCGCCGCCTGCTCACGACCATGATCGCCGTCCTGCTGGCGGTCGGTGGCCTGCTGGGCATCCCGTTGAGCGTCGTCGCGTGGTGGTGGGTGGCCGACAACGCCCACCAGGACCTCGACAACCGGCTCAAGGTCATCGCCGATCAGCTGATCCGGCAGGAGGGGGCCGACGGCCGGATCCCGCCGGAGGCGCTCGACCGCGAGGCCTTCCAGCTGCTCCTGCCGCCGAACGGTCGCCTGACCGTCACCTTTCCCGACCTGTCCGGGTCCGAGCAGCGCACCGTCGTGGGTGCCGAGATCGGCGGTTCCCGACTCTCGGAGTCGATAGCCCTGGGTGCCGCGGGGACACTGACCCTCTCGATACCCCGGGACGAGGTGCGCAACGACCAGTTCACCGCGGCCTCGATCGTGGCCATCATCGTCGTCGCGTCCGTCATCGGCGGCACGCTGGTCGCGGCGGTCACCGCGGGGCGGATCGTCGACCCCCTCACCGATCTCGCGAACCGGGCCGCGACCATGGGCCGGGGCGACTTCCGCACGCAGTGGAAGATGTACGGCATCACCGAACTCGACCGCGTCTCGCGGGCGCTGGCCGACGCGAACGCCGAACTCGCGCTGCGCCTCGAACGTGAGCGGGAGGTCGCCGGGGACGCCTCGCACCAACTGCGCAGTCGCCTCACCGCGATCCAGCTGCGTCTGGAGGAGTTGACCCTCCACGATGATCCCGCCGTGGTCACCGAGGCCGAAGCCGCGCTCGATCAGGTCGAGCGGCTCGCCACCGAACTCGACGACCTGGTCGAGGCGTCCCGCGCCGACGAGCCCGCCCCGGAATTCGTCGACATGTCGGGCATGCTCACCACCCTGGTCGGCGACTTCCGGCAAGCCTTCGAGGCTCGCGGTCGCGAGCTGGTCGCCGCCTTCGACGGTGTGCCCCACGCGCTGACGTCGAACCCGGGCCGGCTCCGGGAGGCGGTCAGCGTGCTCGTCGACAACGCCTTGCAGCACGGCCGCGGGACCTGCCGGATCCACGTGGGCACCCTGCCCGCGGGCGACCTCGTGCGCATCACCGTGGCGGACGAGGGTGACGGGGTCGCCGACGAGATCGCCGCCCACATCTTCCGCCGGGGCTTCTCGGCCGGGCACCGCCCCGGTGCGGGCCGGAGCGGTGTCGGACTCTCACTGGCCCGGGCACTGATCGAATCCGACGGGGGCCGGCTGGAACTCACCGTCCGTCGGCCGCCGGTGTTCGCGATCGTCGTGCCCGCCCGGCTGGTCACCGGACGCGAGCGGCTCGGCACCGACCGCGGCGACACCGAACTCGCCGACGACATCGACGAGAAAACCGGGAGATCACCGAAGCCCGGTGTCAGGCGTGACCGAGTTCCTCATCGTTGAGTTCGGCGAGCGAGGGATGCAGGTCGGTGGACCCGGCGTCGCCGCCGCGCAGTTGCTCCTCGGGGAACGCGAACTTCCGCAACGCCCAGAACCGGAACGCCATCTGCATGAGATTGCCGATGATGTAGCCGAGCACGAAGTCGATGACCACGATCTCGGACACGCTCAGGTTGGAGCGCATGTCGAAGACGTTGTTCGCGACGAACAGCGGCGCTGCCTGCAGGATCACGCCGATGCCGCTGATGGCGAAGAACAGCATCGCCTCGTGGTGCCGCTCCCGGCCGCCGCGGTTCTTGAACGCCCACTCGCGGTTGAGGATGTAGCTCAGGATCGTGGCCAGCACGCCGGCGATGACCTTGGCGATCACCGGCTTCGTCTCGAGGACCGTGAGGCTCAGGCTGTAGAAGATCGCCATGTCGAAGACGAAGGTGGTTCCGCCCACCATCGCGAACTTGATCAGTTCGTGGTGCCGCATCACGAGCCGACGGACCGGCGCGGGAAGGCGGGCGATCATCTCGTCGATCAATGGCACAAGATCCGAGTGTACGAAACAGAACTGCCGGGTCACCTGCCGGGCGGTTGTGCGAATGACGCCGCCCACATGCCACGATGGTTCGCGTGAATCCACGCGAGCAGGTCGGCGGCGCCGTGTCCCCGTCGTCCCAGGTGCCGCCGGTCCCCGAGTCCGGGCGCACGGACGGCCGGTCCTCGGGGATGCCGACCGTCACGATGATCGGCGGCGGCCAGCTCGCACGGATGACCCACCAGGCCGCCATCGCCCTCGGTCAGTGCCTGCGGGTCCTCGCCGCCTCCGAGTCCGATCCGGCGGCTCGGATCAGCGCTGACGTCGTCCTGGGGTCGCATGACGAACTCGACGATCTGCGCCGCGCTGCGGCCGGGTCCGTCGCCCTGACCTTCGACCACGAAGGCGTCCCACTGGCTCATCTCCGCGCGCTCGAGGCCGAGGGCGTCGCCGTGCTCCCGCCGTCGAAGGCATTGCACTTCGCGCAGGACAAGCTCGCGATGCGTGTCCGGCTGGCCGAGCTGGGCCTGCCCGTGCCCGATTTCGCCGACCTGTCCGGGGAGCGCGCCGCCGCCCGGTCGCGGCTGATCGAGTTCGGCGAGGCCAACGACTGGGCCATCGTCGTGAAGGCGGTGCGCGGTGGCTACGACGGGCGCGGCGTGTGGCTCGTCGACGGAGCGCAGGAGGCACTCGCGGTCTTCGACGACTATCCCGAGGACGCGCCGGCCCTGCTCGCCGAACAGAAGGTGCCGATGCGGCGGGAGTTGTCGGCGATGATCGCCCGGTCGCCGTTCGGCCAGGGTGGTGCGTGGCCAGTGGTCGAGACCATCCAGCGTCACGGCCAGTGCGCGGTCGTCCTGGCCCCGGCGCCCGGGCTCGACGACGAGGTCGCCGCACGCGCGCAGCAGATGGCCCTGCGACTGGCCGACGAACTCGGTGTGGTCGGCGTGATGGCGATGGAACTCTTCGAGACCGTCGACGGCGAACTGGTCGTCAACGAGCTCGCGATGCGCCCGCACAACAGCGGCCACTGGACGATGGACGGGGCGGTGACCTCCCAGTTCGAGCAGCACCTGCGCGCGGTCCTCGACTATCCGCTCGGGAGCACCGCGCCGACCGCGCCGCTCACGGTGATGGCCAACATCCTGGGGGCATCGGAGGCCCCGGCGATGTCGATGGACGAGCGGTTGCACCACCTGATGGCCCGGATGCCCGAGGCCAAGGTGCACCTGTATGGCAAGGGTGAGCGACCCGATCGCAAGATCGGGCATGTGAACATCGTGGGGCGCGAAGGGGATTCGCCGGAATCGGTACGTGAACGTGCCGAGCGGGCGGCCCAGTGGATGTCGCGGGCGACGTGGACCGACGGATGGGATGAACATTCATGAGTGAGACGCACGGCCCCCGGGTGGGCCTGATCATGGGCAGCGATTCGGACTGGCCGACGATGAAGGCGGCTGCCGAGGCGCTCGCCGAGTTCGACGTGCCGTTCCAGGTGGGTGTCGTCTCGGCGCATCGCACACCGCAGCGCATGCTCGACTACGCGGCCGGTGCCGCCGGTCACGGTATCGAGGTGATCATCGCGGGAGCCGGTGGCGCAGCTCATCTTCCGGGAATGGTCGCCTCCGCCACGCCGTTGCCGGTGATCGGCGTGCCGGTACCGCTGCGGCACCTCGACGGACTGGATTCGCTGCTGTCGATAGTGCAGATGCCCGCGGGTGTGCCGGTCGCGACTGTCTCGGTCGGTGGGGCCCGCAACGCCGGATTGCTCGCGGTCCGCATTCTCGCGGCCGCCGACGCCGACCTGCGTGCCCGGATGGTCGAGTTCCAGCAGGGACTCGAGCAGATGGTTCTCGACAAGGATGCGGCGCTGCAGCAGGAACTGCTGGGAGAGTAGGGCTCTCGCCTCGGTCAGGTCGTCAGGTCAGATCAGGTCGACGGTCAGGTCAGGTCAGGTTGTCGGCTGCAGGCCGAGTTTCTCGGTGAAGAAGGCGATGACCCGGTCGTAGGCCTCCCGCGTGGGCTGGCCGGGTTCGTCCCGCAGGTCCTCGGTGAGCACCGAATGTGGCCGGGGCAGCATCGAATCCGGGTTCGCGGACTCGTCCGGGAGTTCGATGCCGATGAAGGCGTCGCCGAGAATCTCGCGCAGGTAGGCGAATCGGGCCTCGGGCACGAGGCGGTCGCCACGGAACCGGAGTCCCATCACCTCCAGGCCGCGTGCGCATCGTGCCTGTACCAGAGCGAGATCCGACTCGCTCACGTCGATGGCGCGTGCGCGTCCCGGCAGCACCGCGAACGGCAGTGAGGGCTGAGACAGCACCGGTGCCAGCATTCGGTCGTCGGTGGCCATCGCCAGCGCGAACCCGCCGGTGAAACACATCCCGACCGCGCCGACCCCGGGGCCGCCACACCGGTCGTGTTCGCGCGCGGCCAGCGCTCGCAACCACGATGCGACCGGTGACGTCTTACCGGTGGCCAGAATGGTGAACTCGCGGGTGACGCAGGCCCGGGCGATGGTGCCCAGCATGTTGGTCGCCGAACCGAGGGCGCCGAGGTTGTCCGGCCGGGGGTCGCGACCGTCGACGCCGAACAACGACGGCAGCACCGCCGTTGCCCCGGCTCCGGCGACTCGGCGGGCGACGTCGGCCACCTTGGGGCCGATTCCCGGCATCTCGGCGATGACGATGACCGCCGGGCCGCTACCGAGTCGGTGGACGCGGCGGGTGGTCCCGCACAGGGTCACGTCCTCGGCGTCGAAGTCCTCGAGGGGGTCGTCGGCCATGAGATCACACCGGCTGCAGGGTGCCGAGGAGCGCGGACTCGAACAGCCGCGCCGGGATGCGCGCACCACGTGCGATGTCCGGCGAGTCCGACGGCACCACCCGCGGACCCGTGACCCGGTAGTGCTGGTTCTTCCGGATCAGACCGAAGTGGCCCGCGGCCTGCACATTGCGGACCCAGTCGGTGTGACGTCCATAGGTGAGGATGATCGTGAGCCGGTCCCCGTCGACCCACGCGAGTACCGGGATGGAGTAGTGCTCGCCGGACTTGCGGCCGACGTGCTCGACCATCGCGTACGGCGCCAGCCGGGGTGCCCACTGTCGCTGGATGGGGTTCGTCACTCGCTTGTTGAGCCGGGCCACCGCGCGGGGGATTCGCATGTCCCCACTGTGCCCGATCGGCGGCGTGCCCGCCGGGGTTCACGAGAGGACGAGCGTGGCCTTCTCCATCTCGGCGATCGCCGCGACCCGTTCCGGCGAAGCCGCCGAGACGTGAACGAGGCTGCCGCCCACCAAGAACGGCGTCAGGAGATGGGCGATGACCCGATCGGCCGTAGGCCACGGCCGGGTGGACACCACACGGGTGCCCGGTCCGATCCCGTCGCGTTCCGCGATCGCCCGAGCGTCGTCGAGCACCTCGCCGATGGGGGTGCCCTCCAGGGTGGCCGACGCCGGGTGGCGGGACGAGTACTGATCACCGTGGACGCGCACGACGCTGCCGTAGTCGCCGACGCCGGGCGGTAGATCGCGAAGCGGCAACGCGAACGGATCCAACGAGGCGACCACGACCTCTTCGACGTCCGGGTGACCGTCGAGACGATCCCGGCTGGTGAACAGGACCATCGCGTCGTCGGTGGTGTCGAAATGCACCTCGGCGCCCGCCCAGAGCGCTCCCAGCAGGATTCCGGCCGTCTGCCAGTGCTCCGGGAGGTCGACCGCGACGACGTCGCCCGCCACGACGCCGATCTCGTCGACCAGGTAGTTGGCGGTCTTCGCCGCCCAGTTGCCGAGCGTCGCCCCCGACAGCTCGGTGCGTTCGCCGGTCGAGTCGTCGTAGAAGGTCAGCAGCGGACGCGAATGGTCGGCGACCGCGGCGAAGACCGCGTCGGTGATCGTCTTCGGCTCGTTCAGTTCACGCACATCGGCCCCTCGTTGCCCGCGGTGATCGGCGGACGCTTGTTGCCGACGCGCTCGCTCGCCGGGGTGTTGTCGGTCTGGTCGCCGGTGTCGCTGATCGAGCCGGGTCCGGCGTAGGTGTTGGTGAGGACCACCTTGAGCTGATCGTCGCCGAGGGCGGGATCGGCCTTGATCTCGGCACCTCCCAGATCCTTGGCGAGAAGCCGTGCGGCGTCGTTGTTCTCCTTGGCGTACACGATCGAGTCCTTGGTGTCGGCCTTGCCGCTCGACGTGGCGCCACCCCGGAAACCCTTGTTGGTGAGGATGTTCGCCACATTCGATGCGAGACCGTCGATGGTTCCCGCGTTGACCACGTCGACCTTGTAGTCGCCGCGCTGGACACCCTGCGACTCCTTCGGTGTGAGCAGGTCGCCGGTGAAGGTCTGGACCTCGCGCGGGTTCACCTCCACGACGCTCTGCTGACCGTCCTCACTCCAGCCCTGCTCGGTCACGATCGGGATGGTCGCGAACTTGACCCGGCCGCCGCTGAGATCCTTGAACTGCTCGGCGAACCGGATGATGTCCCAGTCGTCGTCGATGACCACCGACCGCGACACCGCGTTCTGCAGCTCCGACAGCTTGCCCGGGTCGGTCAGGGTTTTCGCGGAGATGATCTTCTGTGTCAGTGACGCCATGAACGCCTGCTGGCGGGTGATCCGGTCGAGGTCCCCGCGCGGGAGCCCGTGACGCTGCCGCACGAAGCTGAGCGCCTTGGGGCCGTCGAGTGTCTGACGTCCGGCGCGGAACCGCGCGCCGGTGAACGGATCCCGGACCGCGTCGTTCAGGCAGACGTCGATCCCGCCCGCCGCGTTCGTCAGCAGCACGAAGCCGAGCAGACCCACCTCCGCGTAATGGTCGACCTGCACACCGGTCAGGTTGGCGACGGTGTCCACCAACGCTTTCCGGCCTGCCAGTGTGCCCTCGGACTCGGCCTCACCCTCGGACTTGCCCTCGCCGACCGCCTGGGCGCGGACGGTTTCGCGAGTCGTGCCGTAGGCGGCGTTGATCTTGCTCATCCCGATTCCGGGCACGTCGACATACGAGTCACGCGGGATCGAGATCGCGGTCGCCGACGAGCCGTCGTCGGGGATGCGGATGAGCAGGATGGTGTCGGTGTTGGTCGCGATCTCGTTCCCCGAGCGCAGGAGTCGGAGTTCCTCCGGGGACAGCGGATTGCCCTTCGCATCGGTCCGGGAGTCGGTGCCGACGAGGAGGATGTCGACGGCGCCGTCCTCGGCGCCACCGAGGTCGAGCCCGCCGAGCTGGGTGATGCGGGTCTGCAGGTCCGACATGGTGTTCCACGCGTACCCGGTACAGAGCAGCACCGCGACGGAGGCGACGGCGATGAGTGCACGACCCCATCCCGCGCCCGGAGCCCAACCGCCCGCACGCGGACTGTCGTCGGGCGGAGTGGCCGGTGGAGGGGGTGGTGGTGCCGGCTTTGCCGGCTTACGGCGGGCGCCGGTCTTCGGGCCGGCGGGCTCCCTGGCGTCTGCCGGCTGGGCGCGGGGCTTCCGGTCGCCCGTCTTCTTCTTCGCGGCCGGGGCCGGGCGGGTGTGGATTTCGCCGGAGGACCGTCGGACCGGTCGCGGTTCACCGGGGCGACGCGGGCGGGTCGGCGCCGGTTCCACGGCCTCCGGCGCGGCACGGCGGTCACCGGATGTCCGGCGGCCCGGATCGCGCGGGTCGGCGGCCCGGCGCCGTGGGTCGCGGGGATCGGCGGCACGACGTCGCGGGTCCGGTGGGGGCTGGCGACGCGCGCGGGGTGGCGGAGGGCCCTGGTCACCTGGGTACTGAGCGGCACCGCGAGGGGCGCCGCGGCCGTCGGGTCCACCGTCGTGTGGGGGCCGGGCGGGGCGTCGACGGGCACCGGGCTCGGGGGCGCGTCGATCACCGGGCATCGGCTGACGCCCGTCCGGACCCGGCCGTGCCGGACGGCGCGACTGCGAGCGCCGGCGCGGGCCGTCGGATGGTGAATCCACTGGTGAGCGGTCCCTTTCGAGGTCGAGACATCGTGTCCGACGGCGACGTTGGTACGGGTTACGCCTGAGGGTGTCGATGCTGATGTGCAAGGCGGGTCAGCTGTTGTGTGCTGTCGTCAGGCTACTGAAGTGATTCGGAAATTCGAGAACGCAACGCCGGGCGGGCGAGTAGCCGTCGTCACGTGTGCCGGTGCGCGCGTCGCCGGGTGGGCACCGTCGATCTCCGGCACGATGGTGCCCATGCGTGTCACTCCCAGCGGCCCCACCGTGTACATCGTCGGCGCCGGCGGTCAGCTCGGGACCGCATTGCAAGCGAGATCGGAGGGGGTGTGCGACGCCGTGGTGCGCCCGCTCACCTCGGCCGACATCGACATCACCGACCCGACCTCCGTGGCCGCCGCCCTCGGGGACCTCGGCCCTGACGATGTCGTGGTGAACTGTGCGGCCTATACCGACGTGGACGGGGCCGAGGCCGACGCGGAGGGCGCGCGCCGGGTCAACACCGCCGGGCCCGAGGTCCTCGCCGCCCGGACGGCCGACGCCGGGGCGTGGCTGATCCACGTGTCGACCGACTACGTGTTCCCGGGGACTTCCGAGGAGGGCTCCCGCCCGGCCGACTGCGACGGATACGAGCCCGATGACGTGAGCGGTACTCCGGCCACCGTTTACGGCCGGACCAAACTCGACGGCGAACGCGCGGCCCTGTCCGTCGACCCGCGAGCGACCATCGTCCGGACGGCGTGGGTGTACACGGGCGGACCCGAGAGTCGCGACTTCGTCGGCACCATGCGGCGCCTCGAGCAGTCGCGCGAGACGGTGTCGGTCGTCGACGACCAGCTCGGTTCGCCCACCTACTCGCACGACCTCGCCGACGGGCTGTGGGAACTGGTCGCAGCCGGGAGACGCCCGCAGGTCGGTGGCTCGGTCCTGCACGCGACGAATGCGGGCCGTGCGACCTGGTTCGAGGTGGCCCGAGGGGTCTTCGAGGAGATCGGGGCGCAGCCCGACCGGGTTCTGGCCACGACGACAGCCGATTTCCCGCGCCCGGCACCGCGGCCGGCCTACTCGGTGCTGTCCGGGCACTCCTGGGAGGCAGCGGGGCTCACCCCGCTCCGGCCGTGGCGACACGCGCTGCACGCGGCGATCGCCGCGTCGGACGCCGGCGCCCGTTCGTTACCCTGAGCGGCGTGCCTGTTCAGCCAGCCGTGGTGACGGTGACCTATTTCTCCGGCGATCACCTCGCGACCTTCCTGCGTAGCCTCGACGCCGTCACCGACGTCATGCCACAGGTCGTCATCGCCGACAACGGTTCCGAAGACGGAGCGCCCGAACGGGCCGAGCAGGAGTACGACACCGTCACGCTCGTCCGGACCGGCGGCAACATCGGCTACGGCGGCGCTATGAACCGCGGCGTCGCCGAGATCGACCCCGACGTCGAGTTCATCCTCATCTCCAATCCGGATGTCGAGTGGAAGCCCGGCGCCATCGACGAGCTGATGGCCGCCGCGCAGCGCTGGCCGCGTGCGGGCTCGCTCGGTCCGCTGATCCGCGAACCCGACGGGTCGGTCTACCCGTCGGCACGCCGCGTCCCCGACCTCGTGTCGGGCACCGGACACGCGATCCTCGGCACCGTCTGGAAGTCCAACCCGTGGACGGCGGCGTACCGCGCCGACGACGAGACACCGTCGGAACGTCCGGTGGGGTGGCTCTCGGGCTCCTGCCTGCTGGTGCGGCGGGAGGCCTTCGACGCCATCGGCGGATTCGACGCCCGCTACTTCATGTACATGGAGGACGTGGACCTCGGCGATCGCCTCGGCAAGGCCGGCTGGCAGAACATCTACGTGCCGACTGCAGAGGTCGTACACACCAAGGGGCACAGTGCAGGTCGGCATCCGGAGAAGATGCTGCCCGCCCACCACCGCAGTGCCTACCGGTTCCAGGCAGACCGCAACCCCGGCCCGTGGCGCGCACCACTGCGCCTGGCCCTGCGCGTCGGGCTGGGCGTGCGATCCCGACTGGCAGTCCGGGCGGCGCGCCGCGCGTCGGCGAGCGAAAACGCCCGATGAGTGCTGAAGTGAAGAGCATTCACCTCGAGGAAGGAACCGATCCAGTGGACAACTACACCGTGCGTGAGTCGGTGGAAAGACAGTCCGTGGGGGGATCGGACGACATCAGGGAGGACGTCGAGGCCGTCATCCTCGTCGGCGGCAAGGGAACCCGCCTGCGTCCGCTCACCCTGTCGGCGCCCAAGCCGATGTTGCCGACCGCAGGCCTGCCGTTTCTCACCCATCTGCTGTCGCGCATCCGCGCGGCGGGGATTCGCGACATCGTGCTGAGTACCTCGTTCAAGGCCGAGGTCTTCAGCGAGTACTACGGCGACGGTTCGAAACTGGGCCTGCGGATGCGCTACGTCACCGAGGACGAGCCGCTGGGCACCGGTGGCGGTATCCGCAACGTGCTCGACGAACTGACGGCGAGCACGGTCGTGGTGTTCAACGGTGACGTCCTCGGCGGCACCGACGTCGGCGACGTCATCGACAGTCATCGCGCCGCCGATGCCGACGTCACGATTCATCTCGTGCGCGTCAGCGACCCGCGCGCCTTCGGCTGCGTACCGACCGACGGCGACGGTCGGGTCACCGCCTTCCTGGAGAAGACGCAGGACCCGCCGACCGACCAGATCAACGCCGGCACATACGTCTTCAAGCGCGAGATCATCGAGTCCATCCCATCCGGGCTGCCGGTCTCGGTCGAGCGCGAGGTCTTCCCCCGACTGCTCACCGAGGGCAAACACGTCCATGCGCACGTCGATCACGCCTACTGGCGGGACATGGGTACACCCGAGGACTTCGTCCGCGGCTCGGCGGACCTCGTGCGCGGGATCGCGCCGTCCCCGGCACTGGGTGACCGGCGCGGTGAATCCCTCGTCCACGAGGGTGCGGGCGTGGGCCCGGGTGCCCTGCTCATCGGTGGCACCGTGGTCGGCCGCGGCGCCGAGATCGGCCCGCGGGCCCGCCTCGACGGTGCGGTCGTCTTCGACGGCGCCGTGATCGAGGCCGGAGCTGTGGTGGAACGGTCGATCATCGGCTTCGGTGCCCGCATCGGGCCCCGCGCCCTGATCCGGGACACCGTCATCGGCGACGGCGCCGACATCGGCGCGCGGTGCGAGCTGCTACGCGGCGCCCGGGTGTGGCCGGGTATCGAGATCCCCGACAACGGGGTTCGGTTCTCGACCGACGTCTAGCGTCACGGACCGCCCGACTCAGCGGATCTTCGCGGCGGCGAGCACTCCCGGTCCGAGCGGGATGACGACAGGCAGCAACTGCTCGTCGTCGGCGATCAGCAGGGCCGCCTCGCGGGCGGCCGCCGTCGGTGGTTCGGTACGTGCCGGATCACCGACCGTGCCGTCCGCGGTGGCGTTGTGGACGACGACCACACCGCCCGGCCGCAGCATGCGGACCGCCTCGCCGACGAATCGGGGCTGATCGAGGAGAGGTCCGTCGACGAAGACCAGATCGTAGGACGCGTCGGACAATCGCGGCAGGACCTCGACGGGGGTGCCGTTGATGAGTCGTGTGCGGCCGGGCGCGATGTCGGCACCGGCGAACGACGCGCGGGCGGCCCGGTGATGCTCGGGCTCGGGGTCGATGGTGGTCAGCACACCGTCGGCCGACATGCCGTTGAGCAGCCACAGGCCGCTCACGCCGGTACCGGTCCCGATCTCGACGACGTTGCGCGCATCGGCCGCGCGGGCCAGTAGCGCGAGCAGCGCGCCGACCGCGGGGGAGACCGGCGTCGCGCCGAGTTCTTCGGCGCGGGCGCGGGCGGCGATGACGGCCTCGTCCTCGACGATGGCCGACTCGGCGTAGGCGATCAGGTCGGGGCGCGCGGACGGCGTTGACTCGGTCACGCGTCGAGGTTAGTCCCAGCCCGCGGGGGAACCGGATGCGGCACGCCAGACCTGCGCGAATCCGGACGCCGCCAGATCGCTGATGCATCCTCAGGCAACACTCAGGCGTCTCATACGGCGGGCACACTCCGATAGGAGAGGGTTAGGGCTGTTCCGGTTGGGACAGTTCCCGGGAGGTCGGTGTGAACCCCCGGCAGTTCGGGAATACCCAACCGGGGTCATCCGTTCGATTTCGGTGAGTGCTTGGGTCACCGGGCCGTGTTCACCAGAGAGGAACCGACCACCCACCATGACCGATCTCCGCGATCCCGTCGACGCCGTGCCCGCCGTTCCGGCGGGCACCGCAGGTTTCGACGCCACCGGCGACGAACTGCTCATGCCGTCCTGGGACGACCTGGTCCGCGAGCACGCCGACCGCGTCTACCGACTGGCCTACCGCCTGTCGGGGAACCAGCACGACGCCGAGGACCTCACGCAGGAGACCTTCATCCGCGTCTTCCGGTCGCTGTCGAACTACCGCCCCGGAACCTTCGAGGGGTGGCTGCACCGCATCACCACCAACCTCTTCCTGGACATGGTCCGCCGCCGCAGCAAGATCCGCATGGAGGCGCTGCCCGAGGAGTACGACCGCGTGCCGGCAGACACCCCCGATCCGCAACAGATCTTCGACGCGACCAATCTGGATCCCGATCTGCAGCGCGCCCTGGACTCGCTGGCGCCCGACTTCCGCGCGGCCGTGGTGCTGTGCGACATCGAAGGTCTGTCCTACGAGGAGATCTCCGCGACGCTCGGCGTCAAGCTGGGCACGGTTCGCAGCCGTATCCACCGCGGCCGGCAGAGCATCCGCGACGCCCTGGCGGCCCAGGGACACACCAGCAGCCGCTCGGTGGCGATCGGCTCGCGCGCCTGACCTCCCGTGTCGCCGCCGGTGACGGTGTGGCGCATCCCGGGAACCCTTCTCCGCCGAGCTTCGTTGTGGGTCTCGGATAAGCTGAGACGTTGTGTCACGGCGCGTGACGCGACCGATGTCCGTGGTTCGCCGGACACCGCGCGTTCGGCGGACGGCATCGGATGCCGTCGATCGGTACCGTGGCAGAAGAGCAGCAGGGCCCAGTGGCAACACAGGATTTCATCGTGCGGCGGTTTCGTCGTGGAGAGGGGTGAACGACGATGATGGACGGTGATCGCGGGCGTCCGACCGGGGGTGGCGGTGTCGAACCACCTACTCCCAACCTCCGTCGCCGGCGGTCCGCCTGGACCCCCGCCAGGTGGAATCCGAACACCTGGAGCCCGGCTCCGTCGTCGTTCCTCCCCAATCGGGGCTATCGCGCGCCCGGTACGGCCGGTGGACGCGGTTTCGCACCCACCGAGCACCTGGCGCCCGAGGCGGTCGCGGCGTTCGTGGACGGTGAGCTCGGAATGTCCGCGCATGCGCGGGCCGCTCACCACCTCGCCCTGTGCCCCGAGTGCGTCGCCGCCGTCGAGGCACAGTCTCTCGCCCGCACCCGACTCCGCGAGTCCGGTCGGGTCTCCATCCCCGACTCACTCCTCGGTCAGCTCTCCCAGATCCCCACGCGTGAGATCGACCTGACCTCCGAGCGGCCCCGCCCGGCCGGGTTCGGGCCGACCGTGTCGCCGGACGCGCCGACCGACGGCATCCCCGCCGTTCGCGGTCGAGCCTTCCGCCGCCGGGGCCGGTGAACGTGGCCGACGATGCCGGAACACCGCGCCCGGCCGACGACGCGTTCGCCCGTCGCGCCGAGCCGCCCGAGTCGCAGCGACTGACGCCGTCGAGGTCTCGACACTCACCCGTGTCGCCCTCGACCGCACAGGTGTTCGGCCGCCCGTCCGGAGTACGCGGCTCGTTCGCCACGTCCGCCGACAACCGGACGCCCGAGCCACAGGTGGCCGCCCCGGACCCGGTACTCGCCGAGGCCTTCGGCCGCCCGGCGGGATCGACCGACACCCTGCAGCGGGATCCGCTCGCGACATACGGGCAGACCGAACAGCCCACGACGCCGGACGATCCGTGGCGTGACCCCGAAAGCCTGGCCCGCCTGGACGCGCCCGCGCTGGCGTCCGG
Source organism: Gordonia sp. NPDC058843 (assembly GCF_042743165.1). Lineage (NCBI taxonomy): Bacteria > Bacillati > Actinomycetota > Actinomycetes > Mycobacteriales > Gordoniaceae > Gordonia > Gordonia sp. NPDC058843. The sequence goes on along the minus strand of NZ_JBHYNC010000016.1, from coordinate 93,124 downwards.
GTCGTCGGACACCCCCACCGAGGCCGGCCCCAAGCTCGGCGTCCGCGACATCCTGCTCGGCAACCGCCTGAGCTGGGTCGCCCTCGCGACGCTGACGGTGATCGCGTTGCTCATCGGTCTCGTCGGCGGGTTGATGGGCCGGTACACCGCGGAGGTTGCCGCGCCGCTCACCAGCGACACCGTCGAGTTGTCCACCGAGGACACGGGCGGCGACACCGGCCCCCGGTCGTCCGTGGCCGAGGTCGCCCAGGCCGTGGAGAAATCCGTTGTCGCCATCGACGTCCGCGCCGCGGGCGCCTATGCCACCGGATCGGGATTCGTCATCGACAAAGAGGGTTACATCCTCACCAACAATCACGTGATCTCGATGGCTGCCAACGACAAGAGCGCCAAACTCGAGGTCGTCTTCTTCGACCGCCAGCGCGTCCCGGCGCGCATCGTCGGGCGCGACCCCAAGACCGATCTTGCGGTGCTGAAGGTCGACAACGTCGAGAACCCGACGGTGTCGGTTCTCGGCAGCTCGGGCGACCTGCAGATCGGCGAGGAGGTCGTCGCCTTCGGATCGCCGCTCGGACTCAACCGAACCGTGACCAGCGGCATCGTCAGCGCGACGGATAGAGCCGTCGCCCTCACCCCCGACGCGGAATCCGACACCGACGCGGTGATCGACGCCATCCAGACCGACGCCGCCATCAACCCGGGCAACTCCGGTGGGCCGTTGGTCAACGCCGAGGCCCAGGTGGTCGGGATCAACACCGCGGGACGCCTCGGCGCCGGAGGCGGCAACATCGGGCTCGGTTTCGCCATCCCGATCGACGAGGCCAGGCCGATCGCGGAGGCGCTGATCCGCGACGGCCGGGTCAATCACCCACAGATCGGTGTCAACGCGAGTTCGGTGCGCAACGAGCGTGTGCTCGGCGCGCAGGTGCGCAACGTCGTGGCCGGTAGTCCCGCCGAACGCGCGGGCGTCCGGGAGAACGACGTGATCACGTCGTTCAACAATCGCCCCATCGAGAGCGCCGACGAGTTGAATGTCGCGATCCGCACCGCGGACATCGGCGAGGCGGTCCCGTTCCAGTACTGGCGGGCCGGCCGTACGTTCAGCGGTACCATCACTCCCGCGAGCGACTAAGCACACCACCGCACAGGTCAGGACGAGGTACATGTTCAGCAGCATCGGATGGGGCGAGATCGCGATCCTGGTGGTAGCCGCACTCGTCATCCTCGGTCCCGAACGTCTTCCCGGTGCAGTGTCCTGGACGATGCAATCGGTCAAGAAGGTCCGCGACTACGCGACGGGCGCGAGCAATCAGCTGAAGGACGAACTCGGCCCCGAGTTCGACGACCTGCGCAAGCCGCTCGCCGATCTCAACGAGTTGCGGGGTATGACGCCGCGGTCCATCGTCACGAAACACCTTCTCGACGGCGATGATTCGCTGTTCCGCCTGAACGAGAGCGCCACGACCGTCGATCGGAACACCACTCCGGCGGCGCCCGAGATCAAGCCAGTCTCGGCGCCGTTGTCGTTCGACAAGCCCGACACCTCTGCGAGTCCCACCACGCCCGATCGGACCCCGCGCTCCGGGTCACGGCCCGCCGCGGCCGACTGGGATGCGACCTGACGCCTCAGGAATTCCGGATGGTGTCGAGTCCCAGACTCATCCCGGCCAGCCCACGCTTGCGCGCCGCGAGCTTGCCGGCGATCGCGCGTAGTGCAGAGCCCGACGCCGACTCCGGCGCCGACAGCACCACCGGCACACCGGCATCGCCACCCTCACGCAACGCGGTCTCGAGCGGCACCTGACCGAGTAGGTCGACCTGCGAGCCCACAGCACGCGTGAGGCGTTGTGCCACCTGCTCGCCACCGCCGGACCCGAAGGGTTCCATCCGGCTGCCGTCGGGCAGTTCCAGCCACGACATGTTCTCGACGACACCGAGGATCTTCTGGCGCGTCTGCAGGGCGATGGCCCCGGCTCGCTCGGCGACCTCGGCAGCGGCCTGCTGCGGTGTCGTCACAACCAGGATCTCCGCGCCCGGGATGAGCTGGGCGATGGAGATGGCGACGTCGCCGGTGCCCGGCGGCAGGTCGAGGAGCAACACGTCGAGGTCGCCCCAGTACACGTCCACGAGGAACTGCTGGAGAGCTCGGTGCAGCATCGGGCCGCGCCAGGTCACCGGTGTGTTGCCATCGGTGAACTGTCCGATGGAGATGAAGCGGACCCCATGGTTCATCGGCGGCATGATCATGCGCTCGACCTGGGTGGGTTTGGCGTCGCTGCCGAGCATGCGCGGAACCGAGTGGCCGTAGATGTCGGCGTCGAGGACACCGACGGTGAGCCCCCGCTCGGCGAGGGCCGTGGCCAGGTTCACGGTCACGCTCGACTTGCCGACGCCACCCTTCCCGGACGCGACCGCGTACACGCGGGTCAGCGACCCGGGCTGCGCGAACGGGATGACCGGTTCGGCCTTGTCGCCACGCAGCTTCTTGCGGAGCTCGGTGCGCTGCTCGTCGTCCATCACGTCGAGTTCGACGCGGATGGCACCGACCCCTGGGACATCGGCCACGGCCGTCTCCACGCGTTGAGAGATCTCGGTGCGCATCGGACAGCCCGATGTCGTGAGGTACACGCCGACATCGACACTCGCGTCGTCGTTGATGGTGACCGACTTGACCATTCCGATGTCGGTGATCGGCTTGCCGATCTCGGGATCCTTGACCTTGCCCAGAGCGGCGCGAACTGCCGATTCCGTGGGCGCGACTCCTGTTGTCATCTGATCCAGACTACCGGCGGCGCTCAGGAGTCCCGGCGGAGGTCCTCCGGTCGCGGTGTCAGCGAACCGGAACGGGGGTACTCGCCGCGCCGGGTCGGTTCGGGCCGGCATTGCCCGCCGGTGCCTGCTTGGTGGCCGGAGCGTCCTTCTTGGTCGGCGGGGGCGCGGGCTGACCGGGGAACAGCGGCGGGATCGACGGCAGACAGACGATGATGCACGGCGGCGGCGGGGCACTGGGCCGGCGCGAGGTGGAGGACGACGACGAGGACGACCCGGACTCCGGCGTGCTCGGCTTGCTGGACTTGCTCGAACTGCTCGACGGCTTGCGCTTCATCTCCGGGATGGGGTTCGTCGGCATCACGCCCGTCGCGTAGGCCCCGGCCCAGCCGAGCACGTTCGCCACGTACTCCATCGAGCGGTTGTATCGCAGCACCGCCGACACGCGCGTGCGCTCGTTCATGATGTCGGTGACACCGGCGCACAGGTACCGGCCCGCCGAGTAGGTGGCGTCGAAGATGTTGTTCGGGTCGGGTTTCCCGTCGCCGTTGGCGTCGGAACCCCAGGCGGCCCAGGTGCTGGGGATGAACTGCATCGGACCCATCGCGCGGTCGTGGCCGGCGTCGCCGTCGATGCGTCCGCCGTCGGTGTCCTTGATGACCGCGTTCCCGGCCAGGGACCCGTCCAGGACCGGACCGGCGATCGGATTGATCGTCGTGCCGTACTGATCGACCGAGCCGTTGCTCGCGTGGTTGGACTCGATCCGTCCGATGCCGGCCAGCAGGAACCAGGGGAGCTTGCACTGCGGGCTCTCGGCGGCGACGCGGTTGGCGGCCAGCTTGTAGGCCTGCAGAACCACGCCGGGGATTCCCAGCGGGCCCGACGGGAGGTCGTTCGCGAGCCGGAACTGTGGTGCCGGCAGCGCGCTCGCGGGCTTCTCCGGCGGTGGTGCGAAGCCGAGTAGTGCGACCGGAGAACCGGCGACGACCTCGGCCACCACCGTGGGGGCGACCGTCCCGGTTACAGGCGTGGCGACGGTGCCACCGGATGCGCTCGACGTCGCGGTCCCCAGGACCAGCGCACCGACCAGGCCGCCACCCACGGCAAGCGTCGCTGCTCGTCGTGGGAAGGCGGACGGACGGCGCGGGCCGCGGCGACGACGGACGATGTCGAAGGGCCTCATCGACGGCTCCGGTCGCGCGGCACGACCCCATGACGAGGTCCGGTCATGTTCACTCCGTTGTCAGCACACACATCTGCCCCCGAGAACGCGGCGATCACCACCTGCGGCCCAGGTCGAGAGCCGCTCGCGTGGATGCACCGGACGAATCCGTCTGGTCGTGGTCGACACCGGGATCCGGTCCGAACTGTGACCCACCATACATATGGGTCTGACGTCCCAGACACGAACTCCACTTTTGGTGTCAGTGATCGAATCGCCACGACATCGGCCAGGGTTACGCCGGCACCCCCGGGCTCTAGCACTCAGCGCGCGCGGTCGCGTGAACCCGTGCCGCCGGACGGCTCGTCGTCGGCCTGCGAGCCGAGGCGTTCGGTGAGTTCGTCGAGCAGGTCGTCGAGTTCCTTGCGCAGGTAGTCGCGCGTGACGGTGTCGCCGACCGCGAGGCGGACTGCCGCGAGCTCGCGCGCGAGGAACTCGGTGTCGGCCTTCGTCTGCGCCGACCGCAGGCGGTCCTCCTCGAGGGAGACCCGGTCGCGGTTCTCCTGACGGTTCTGGGCCAGCAGGATCAGCGGGGCCGCGTACGCCGCCTGGGTGGAGAACGCAAGATTGAGCAGGATGAACGGATAGGGATCCCACCGAATCGACACCGCGACCAGGTTCAGCGCGATCCACACGATGACGATGATGGTCTGGATCGCCAGATACCGCCCGGTGCCCAGGAACCGGGCGACCCGTTCGCTGTACATCCCGACGACGTCGGAATCGAGGTTGAACGAGATCGTGCGGCGGGTACTGGGGGTGTCGAGTTTGCGGCCCGGTTCGCTCATCGGATGATGTTCCCGATCGGGTCGGCGATGTCCTCGGGCTCGGTCTCACGCCAGTCGCGCGGCAGGATCTCGTCGAGCAGGTCGTCGACGCTCACCGCGCCGAGCAGGTGGCCGGACTCGTCCACGACGGGTCCACAGACCAGGTTGTAGGTCGCGAAGTATCTCGTCATCGTCTCCAGGGAATCCTCGGGGTGGAGTCGGGCGAGGTCGGTGTCCAGGATTCCGCCGACGAGGTGCGCGGGCGGTTCCCGCAGCAGCGCCTGCAGGTGCACGCACCCGAGGTACTTCCCGGTCGGCGTCGCGGTGGGTGGACGGACGACGAACACTATGCTCGCCGCGGCCGGTGTCAGGTCGGGGTTGCGAACCCGGGCCAGGGCCTCGGCGATCGTGGTCGACGGAGTGACCACGATGGGTTCCGAGGTCATCACACCGCCCGCGGTGTCGGGGGAGTGGAGAAGGAGCCGCCGGAGGGGCTCGGACTCGACGGGGTCCATCTCTTCGAGGAAGGCCTCGGCCTCGGTGTCGGGCAGCTCGCCGAGGAGGTCGGCGGCATCGTCGGGGTCCATCGCCTCGAGGATGTCGACGGCGCGGTCGCGTCCGAGTGCGGAGAGCACGTCCTTCTGGTCGGCGGGCGGCAGTTCCTGCAGAACGTCGGCGAGTCGTTCGTCGTCGAGCGCGGACGCGATCTCGTCGCGCCGTTTCGCGGGCAGTTCCCGCAGGGCGTTGGCAACGTCGGCCGCGCGCATGCCTTCGAACTGCAGCAGCGCCTGTGCGACTCCCTGGCCCGGGAGGTTCAGTGCGCTCTGGTTGATGCCCTGCACGCTCGACCACTCCACGACCTGGGTCTCGTGACGCCGGCGCAGGCCGCGTCGACCGGCACGGATCGCGACGCGTGACACGACCCAGTCCCGGGTTCGGGTTCGCTCGATGCCGAGGTCGATCACCGTCACATCGGCGTCGGCCAGTTCGGGCAGATCGGGATCGACGACCCGGACGTGGGTGTCGAGGACTTGCCCGATGGCGAGCGCCTCGCCGGGGCGCAGGTGCAGGCGGCGGAGGCTGACGGTGCCGGTGTTGAGGGCCACAGCCTGCGGTTCGATCGCGGTCACCCGCAGCATGGGCACGAAAATTCTACGGCGAGTGGTCAATTCGACCGCCAGTCCGAGGACTCGCGGTTGCTGCCCGGACAGCCGGATCGAGATCACCACGTCGCGGACGCGTCCGATGGATTCGCCGTCGGGACCAAGGACGGCCAACCCGACTAATCTGGCCACGAACACCTTGCTCACCGACGACATGGGAGTAAGGGTAGTGCCATCGGTGCACCGGAGGCCGACGGCAGGCAGACACGCAACCGCCCACCGGTGGACGTCGAGTCCCCCCGGTGGAGGCCCACAACAGGGAAGGCACCCGTCATGACCAATCCCATGCGCCCGAGCCGCGAGACGCCGGGCCTGCCCACCCCGCCCAAGGGCTGGCCGATCGGTTCCTACGGAACCTACGCCGAGGCCCAGCGAGCGGTGGACCACCTGTCCGACGAGAACTTCACCGTCCAGGACGTCACCATCGTGGGCGTCGATCTCATGCAGGTCGAGCGGGTCATCGGCCGGCTCACGTGGGGCAAGGTGATCGGCGGCGGGCTGGTGTCCGGTGCCTGGCTCGGCTTCTTCTTCGGATGTCTGGTGGCGCTGGTGTTCACCGGCTCGCCCATCGCACCCATCCTCGTCGGCATCGTCGGCGGCATGGTCTTCGGTGTGATCTCCGCGACCATTCCGTATGCGGCGACTCGCGGTCAGCGCGACTTCGCGTCGACGATGCAGCTGGTCGCCGGTCGCTATGACGTGCTGTGCGACCCGAAAAGCGCAGAGAAAGCGCGCGACATGCTCAGCCGGTTGACCTTCTGACGCCACGTCCCGGGGTCGGACACGGAGCGATCACAATCGCTCCCGGAGTGGCACGCCCATGCCGAATGTGTTGCATGTCACGAATCCTCACGTATAGCGTTGCACTTCGGACGCTCACGGCGGAGCACCTGGTGCGCCCGCCGCGTACGACATCGAGGAGGCTGCGTGCGGAGCAGGGTCAGGACTGACGGATCTACCAGGCGTGTGAGACGGAAGGTCCTCGCCGCGGCGGTGGCAGCGGCGGCCATGCTGCCCGTGCTGTCGGCCTGTGGCTCGGGATATGAAGCGGGCGTACTCAATTTCTATCCGCCCGCCGACGGCGCGGACACCTTCGCCGAGATCGGCGACAAGTGTTCGGCCGATTCCGGTGGCGCATACAAGGTCGTGACCACTCCGTTGCCCAAGGGTGCCGACGATCAGCGTCTGCAGCTCGCGCGACGCCTCGCGGGCAACGACAGCGGTCTGGACCTGATGGGCATGGACGTCGTGTGGACGGCCGAGTTCGCCGACGCCGGCTGGATGGTGCCGGTACCCGACGCGATGGCGGCCGAGGTGTCGGCGCGCACGCTGGGCGGTCCGCTGGACACCGCGGTGTGGAAGACCGACGACGACGAGCGCGAACGCCTCTATGCCATCCCGTTCTCCACGAACACCCAATTGCTCTGGTACCGACCGGATGTCCTCGCCGAGGACGTCGACCGCCGGCGCCCGGCTTCGACGTGGAACGGCATGCTCGAAGACGCGCTCGTCAGCGGACGCAACGGCGGACCCACTTACATCATGGTGCAGGGCAGGCAGTACGAGGGCCTGATGGTGTGGTTCAACTCGGTACTCGCCAGTGCCGGTGGCCAGGTCGTCGACCCGGACGACCCCGACAAGGTCACGCTGAACGACACACCCGAACACCGCGCCGCCACGGTGCGCGCGCTGGAGACGCTCAAGCGGGTCGCCACCGCACCCGGCGCCGACCCGTCGCTGACCAACTCCGATGAGGGCGCGGCCCGACTCGGCATGGAGAGCGGTGAGGCCCTGTACCAGGTGAACTGGCCGTTCGTCTTCGCCGGCATGCGCGAGAACGCCGTGGCCGGCAGTGTCGCCTTCCTCGACCTGTCGGAGTACGCGAACCTGTACGCGGACAGCGCGAACCCGCCGACCTCGACTCAGGTGGTCCCACTCAACCGGGAGATGCGCCGCGTCTTCGACTTCGCGCCCTACCCGGGATTCGAAGGTCTCCCCACCAAGACGACCCTGGGCGGTATCAACATCGCCGTCGCGAGCACCTCCGAGCAGCCGGACCTCGCCTACCAGGCCGCCGAGTGCATCACGAGTGAGGCGTCGCAGAAGGCGTTCTCGCTCAGTGCGGGTCCGCCGCCGGTGATCGAGTCCATCTACGACGACGCCGAATTCCGCCTCGCGTATCCGATGGCCGACGAGATCAAGCGGCAGCTCGAGCCCGAGCACGCCGCGCTGCGCCCGAAGTCGCCCGACTATCAGGCGATCTCGACGCTGCTGCAGGCGAAGTTGAGTCCGGTCGGGGCCTGGGAGCCCGAGGCCCTGGTCGACGAGCTCGCCGAAGCGGTACAGAAGGCCATCGACGGTGAAGGGCTGGTCCCGTGAGCGACGACACGACACCCGGAGACAACGAGCGGACCGGCCGCGATCAGCCGGGCCGTGATCTTTCGGGCAACGACGCGCGGTTCCGCGCCGGCCGCCACGCCCTCCCCGATGACGCCCCGCCCCAAACCGGGCCGATCCCGATCGTCGGCGACACACCACCGGTGCAGTCCGATCAGGTGTGGACCGCCCCGGCGGGTGGCAGTCACGAGGTGACCGCCGAGTCGGCACACTCCGAGGTGCCGTCTCACGATCCCGCGTCGTTGTCGAAGCCGACGGCCGGGGCGGGAGGTGGCACCGCGGTGATCGACCGGCCCCGGGCCGACGCGCCGGCGGCCGCTCCGCGCAAGCGAAGCGAGGGAAAGGCGGCCGAGCGCCGGCTGGCCTTCTGGCTCGTCGCGCCGGCCGCACTGATGATGCTCCTGGTCACCGGTTACCCGATCGTCTACGCGGTCTGGTTGTCGCTGAACAAGATGAGCCTCTCCGCACCGGGCGAGCGAGAGTTCGTGTGGTTCGCCAACTATGCGACCGTCCTCACCGACAACTACTGGTGGACGGCCTTCGGGGTCACGGTCGGCATCACGGTCGTCTCGGTGATCATCGAACTCGTGCTGGGTATGGCCATCGCGCTCGTCATGCACCGAACCATCTTCGGGCGCGGCACCGTTCGCACCGTCGTCCTGATCCCGTACGGCATCGTGACCGTGGCGGCGGCGTTCTCGTGGTACTACGCATGGACTCCGGGCACCGGCTATCTCGCCAACTTGCTACCCGACGGCAGTGCGCCGCTCACCGAGCAGTGGCCGTCGCTGGCGATCATCGTTCTCGCCGAGGTGTGGAAGACGACACCGTTCATGGCCCTGCTGCTGCTGGCGGGTCTGGCCCTCGTGCCGGACGATCTGCTCAAGGCGGCCCAGGTGGACGGTGCCGGAGCGTGGACGAGGCTGTGGCGCATCATCCTTCCGCTGATGAAGCCGGCGATCCTGGTGGCCCTGCTGTTCCGCACCCTCGACGCGTTCCGCGTGTTCGACAACATCTACATCCTCACCAGCGGGTCCAACAACACCTACTCGGTGTCGATGCTGGGTTATGACAATCTGTTCGGCGCGTTCAATCTGGGCGTCGGTTCGGCGATCTCGATCCTGATCTTCATCTGTGTCGCGATCATCGCGTTCGTATTCATCAAGGGGTTCGGCACCGCCGCACCGGGTTCCGACGACGAGGGGAGGTAAGCCGTTGAATGCGAGCGGAAAGTCCAAGGCCTGGTGGTCGATCGCCAACATCCTGGTGTTCCTGTACGCGCTCATCCCGCTGCTGTGGATCATCAGTCTGTCGTTCAAGCCGGCAGGCAGCGTGACCGACGGGAAGTTCTGGCCGAGTGAGTTCACTCTCGACAACTACAAGAACATCTTCGAGACGAGCGCGTTCACCTCGGCGCTGATCAATTCGATCGGTGTCGGACTCATCACCACGGTCATCGCGGTGCTGCTCGGGACGATGGCGGCCTACGCTGTGGCGCGCCTGGACTTCCCGGGCAAGAAGCTCCTGATCGGTGCCGCTCTGCTGATCGCGATGTTCCCGCAGATCTCGCTGGTCACACCGCTGTTCAACATCGAGCGGCGCCTCGGTCTGTTCGACACGTGGCCCGGCCTGATCCTGCCCTACATCACCTTCGCGTTGCCGCTCGCGATCTACACCCTTTCCGCGTTCTTCCGCGAGATCCCGTGGGAACTGGAGAAGGCCGCGAAGATGGACGGCGCCACGCCGTGGCAGGCCTTCCGCAAGGTCATCGCACCGCTCGCAGCACCCGGTGTCGTGACGGCCGCGATCCTGGTGTTCATCTTCGCCTGGAACGACCTGCTCCTCGCGTTGTCGCTGACCTCGACCGAACGGGCGATCACCGCCCCGGTGGCGATCGCGAACTTCACCGGCAGTTCACAATTCGAAGAACCGACCGGGTCGATCTCGGCCGCCGCGGTGGTCATCACCATTCCCATCATCATCTTCGTGCTCTTCTTCCAACGTCGAATCGTGGCCGGTCTCACCTCCGGCGCCGTGAAGGGATAACCCATGGCAGACATCGTTCTGGACAACGTCTCCAAGCAATATCCCGACGGCTCGACCGCCGTACACGGGGTCGACATCGAGATCGCCGACGGCGAGTTCGTGATCCTGGTGGGACCGTCGGGCTGCGGTAAGTCGACCACGCTCAACATGATCGCCGGGCTCGAGGACATCTCCGGGGGTGAACTGCGGATCGGCGGCGAGCGGGTCAACGAACGTGCACCCAAGGACCGCGACATCGCGATGGTGTTCCAGAGTTACGCGCTCTATCCGCATATGTCGGTGCGCGAGAACATCGCGTTCCCGCTCACCCTCGCCAAACTGTCCAAGGACGAGGTCGCGGCGAAGGTCGACGAGGCGGCACGCATCCTCGATCTCGGCCAGTACCTCGACCGCAAGCCGGCCAACCTCTCGGGCGGTCAGCGGCAGCGTGTCGCGATGGGGCGCGCGATCGTGCGGTCTCCCAAGGCATTCCTGATGGACGAGCCGCTCTCGAACCTCGACGCGAAGCTGCGCGTGCAGATGCGGACCGAGATCTCGCAGTTGCAGCAGCGACTGGGCACCACGACGGTCTATGTGACCCACGACCAGACCGAGGCGATGACCCTCGGCGATCGGGTCGTCGTGCTGCGTGGTGGGTACGTGCAGCAGATCGGTACCCCGCAAGAGCTCTACAACAATCCGACCAACGTGTTCGTGGCCGGCTTCATCGGTTCGCCCGCGATGAACTTCCTGTCCGGTCGCCTCGGCTCCGACGGCATCGAGACCGCGATCGGCACGATCGCACTCGACGACCATCGTGCGGTGGTGTCCCGGGCCGGTGATGTCGGCAGCAGTGGCGACGTGCTGATCGGTATCCGCCCGGAGCACCTCGAGGACGCGTCCCTCGTCGATTCGACGACCCGCGGCCATGGCGGGACGTTCACCGCGAACATCGATGTCCTCGAGTCGATGGGGTCGGACATCTACGCCTACTTCGGCGTCGGGTCGAGCCGGGCGTCGAGCGACGCCCTCGCGGAGCTGTCCGCCGACTCCGGAGCCGATTTCGGCGGCAACCAGTTCATCGCGCGACTGTCCCCGGACTCGAAGGTGACCCGCGGAGGTTCGGCCGAACTCTTCTACGACGCCTCGAAGATCGCGGTGTTCGACCAGAGCTCGGGAGCATCGCTGCGCGTCCGCTAGGCGGCGCGCTGCCCCGGCAGGCGTCGGCTCAGCGCCGACGCCTGCGGGAGTGGTCGAGCAGTTCGTCGAAGACGTGTTCGTCCCAGATGTGTCTGCGCACGAGGCGATATCGCTCGCAGGCCACCCACATGTAGAGTTCGGCGTCGCTCTCGAGATCGGGACGGATGCCCGCGCGGCGGGCCATCCGCACGACCGGCAGGAACTCCTCGCCGAACCAGCGCCGCGCGGTCTCGGTGCGGTTGAGGAACTCGCCGATCTCCTGGCTCAGTCGGAAGCCCCAGGCCTCGACGTTCTCGGCGAGTTCGGCGTAGTCGAACGGGAAGCTGAGCCGGATGGCCTCCGCCTGAGCGCCCTCGAGCGGTACGCGGGACAGGAAGAGCCTGCGGTGGTCCTTGAGGACGAGGTCCGAGGTCGCGGTGATGCCGTCGGGCGAGATCCGCGTGTGGATGAGGGTGACGTAGGCGTCGATCGTTGCCCAGTTCCGCGCGATCGCGATGGAGACCCGATGGTGACCGTCGATGACGAAGTGCATCGAGCCGATCCGGTACAGCTGTACCGGTGGCACCGACTCGCCGCGTCGTTGCGCGGCCGCCAGTCGTTGCCAACGTTCGCGGCCGCGGGACGACGTGGGACGGAAGTACCGATCGAAGTCCTTGGTCCGGTCGACACTCCCGACGATCGAGGACACCTCGACCACCTGCAGCCCCAGCGCTGTCTCCCCGGTTCGGCCGAGTGCGGCGACGACCTCGTCGAACGGGAGGATGGTGTTGACGTCGGCAGGCTGACGCATGAACCACTGCGCCAGACGTGCTCGTTCGGCCTGACGTCGCAGCCGGGTGAAGTCGTTCTCGGCGTCCGCGTCGGGAAACCCGGTGTCACGCACCATGTCTGCGCCTCACGATCTCGACCTTCCGGGTCATGGGATCGATGTCGAACTGGCAGTAGCCGACGACGTTCATCGACGTCGTCGATGATCCGATGGGTAGATCCGACGGTTGTTCGCCGTACGGGTGTACGTGCCCGTGTATCAGCAGTGCCGGCTGCAGCGACCGCACCAGCGGATGGAAGCAGTCGAAACCGCGGTGGGGGAGGTCGTCGCGATCACCGACGCCGCGTGCCGGGCTGTGCGTGAGCAGGATGTCGGCACCGCGGGGTGGTGACAGTGCGGCGGTGCAGCGCAGTCGGAGGGAGCGCATCCGCTGCTGGGTGTCGGTGTACTGGTTGGTGCCCCCGTTGTAGCGCCGGCTGCCGCCGAGGCCGCTGATACGCAGTCCGGCGACCGTGACGGTCCGGCCGTCGGCGTTGATCGCGCCGCATGGTCCCGGATCCTCGGCGGGGAGCCCGGCACGCGTCCAACCGGTGCGGCCGCGACGGTAACCCCGGAGGTCCCGGTCGTGGTTGCCGGGCACGAACACACACGGCGCGTCGCACAGCGACGCGAGGATCTCCAGGTACTCGAACGGGAGGTCACCGGCGCCGAGGATGAGGTCGGGCCGGGACTCGATGCCCACCCCGAAGGTGAGGGAATCCACCACCTCGTCGGCGACCGCCAGAATCCGGACCATTGCTTCAGGCTAATGGAGCCCGGCCGACTCCCGCGGCCGGTCGGTAGCCTGTCGGGTGTGAGCGAAGCCGTGACAGAGGTCGTCGGACGATTCCTGGAAGACCGGCTGGGGGCGAAACCGCAGCGCGCGTCGGTGACGTTCCTCGGCGTCGAGCCGATCGACGTCCTGCGCTTCGCCGGCGGCGACACCGACGACCGCGACGAGGTCGTCTATGTGACCTCCGGGTGTGCGCGGCACCCGATGTCCGATCCCACCGACCTGCACGCGGATCCGGTCCGTGGGCCCCGCGCCGAACTCGTCGTCCGCATGTCGGCGGGGACGCCGTTGCCGGGTCTTCACAAACGGATGGCGACGCTGGCGGCCGCACCGGCCGTCGAGGGCCTGATCGTCGCAGCGGATGCGCTGGTCGACCTCGGAGAACCGCTGTGGGACGGTGCCCCGTTCACCGCGGTGCTGCTCGAGACGGACGAACTCGGCGACGTCGAACTGCCCGAGCCGATGGACCCGGTCAGCATGCTGCGGGCGGTGCCCATCACCGCCAACGAAGCCGCGTGGGTCCGACTGAAGGGCGCCGACGCGCTGCGGGAGGCGTGGCGTGAGGCGGCCATCGACGTGAGGCGACCGGACCGGGCGTCGGCAACCCCGGCTTGACCGCGGGGCGGACCCCGGCGAACCCATCCGTGGCGAGGTTTCGGAACGAATGGGAGAGGGAACCTCTGAGCACGACAGCACGGTCGGTCTGTGGAAGGTGAGGGTGCATGGAGTCACGGGGAGCAGGGACCATCGGCACGGCGGACGGGCGGTGCCCGGCGTGACACTCACCTCATCGTCGCTCCGCACGGCGACCGCCGCGCGATCCGACCTCGATGTGTATCTGCCGCAGCAGGACACACAGTTGCTGATCGACACCCTGCGAGCCCGCGGCGTATCGGGGGCGCGGGTGCTCGACCTGTGCACCGGCAGCGGCGCCATCGCGATCGCGGCGGCCCGGGCGGGTGCGGCCGAGGTCACGGCGGTGGACGCGTCGGCGGACGCGGTCGCCTACGCGCGGCGCGCCGCAGCCGACGCGGGGGTCCGGATCGAGGTGGCGCACGGAGACCTCCGGCGACACCGGGGCCGCTACGACGTCGTCACCTGTAATCCCCCGTATGTTCCGACGCCCCCCGAGTCGGAGGCGGAGTTGCATCCGGCCGGACCGTCACATGCATGGGACGCCGGCCTCGACGGCCGTGCCGTCCTCGATCCGCTGTGCGCGCACGTCCCGGATCTCGTGATCCCCGGCGGCATCTTCCTGCTGGTCCACTCGGAGTTCGCGGACGAGGACGCCTCGCTCCGCGCTCTGCGTGCCGGCGGACTGACCGCCGAGGTGGTCGCCGAACGTGTCATTCCGTTCGGCCCGGTGCTCACCGCTCGGGCGGGCTGGATGGAACAGCGCGGACTGCTCGAACGTAACCGCCGCGTCGAACGGCTGGTCGCGATCGTCGCCGTCGCGCCGGGTGACTCCGGCCCGGCCGGAGGTCGGGCGTGAGCGGAGACGGCGCACGCAACACCGTACGGGTGACCCGCGGCGGTCCTGTCCTGGTGTCCGGTCCGGTCGACATCGAGCTGCCCGACGGCGCCCGGGTGCAGTCCGACCGGTTCATGGTCGCGGTCTGCGCCTGTGGCCGGAGCAAGACCTATCCGCTGTGCGACACCAGCCACCGGAAGAAGCGTCGCCGGACGAACTGATTCGGGGCCGCCGCCCGTCCGACGAGCGCCTCTCCGGGTGTCAGATTCCCGGGAAGGCGCTCTCGCCGTTCTCCCAGGCGGACAAGACATGTCGATCGAGCGCGTCTTCGACGAACAGGAAGGCGCGGATCCCGAAGATCACGTCGGCCTCGGTCTCCGGCTCGGTGCGGATGAGATTGCCGACGACGTCGGTGCGCAGGATCTGCTCGTGCACCGCGTCGGCCTCGACGTGTTCGCGATAGAACCGGCGGCAGGCTTCGGGTGCGTCGACCTGTTCGAGGCCCGCGAGCAGGCGCTGCGACCCGGGAGGCGAGGTGATCTCGGTGGCCGCGAGGTGGCCGACGGCCGCTCCCCGATAGCGCCGGTGGAGACCGAACAGCGACATCAGGTTGACCGGCGTCAGTGCGACACCGGGGACGGTCTCGAGGTATCCGAGATAGTCGGCGCGAAGATCCGCGGCGCGGAGCAGGTCGGCGAACAGTTCCTGGTGCACGGCGTCGCCGCGACCGCCGCCGAACTCGTCGAACTCGACCGCGACGTAGGCGGCTTTGGCGTGACCGCGCAGGCGCGGGATCGCCCATGCATGTGGATCGGCCTCTTTGAGGTGATAGAGCGACCGCAGCGCGAAGACCTGCCGGTACTGCTCCCACGTACCCGCATCGCGCAGCCGGTACGAGGCGCCGTCGCCGTCCGGGTTCTCGATGCAGAGTTCGTCCATCTCGTGCTCGGCGGAGTCGGCGGCCGTCGCGGCGGGCACATCCCGGTGCAGGGCCGCGAGAAATCGTCGCTCGAGAGCGGCCCGCACCGTGAGCAGGGCGGGATTCCATTCCCAGGCGGTGTCCGCGTCCACGAACCCCACGTAGTGCATCTCGTAGCAGAGGTAGAGGGCCAGCTGAAGATCGTCGCCGTAGGGGTCGGCATCGTCGACCGACACCTCGGGAATCGAGGCGGAGGCCGGATCGCCACGCAGAAGATCGATCACCAGGCCCGACAGCGGACCGCGCGCGCTCGGCAACGAGGGGCGTCGGAAGACCGTGCCGTCCACCGTCGAAACGTCGATCATCGCGTCAGTTGACACCTGTGAGTCCTCCTGTCGTCTCCCGAACCGTCCGGCGCGCCGCTGTGCTGCGCATACCGACGGTCCGGGGTAACCGAAACGGGCACCGCGCAAACCACCGGTGCCCGGCGCGGAGCGAGCGGGCCGATGACACGACGGCGCGGTTGTGACCGCAGTCCCAGCTTAGGCCGCCTGCCGTGGGGTCGTCCGCCGTCGAGATCGACCGTCGAGAACAACCGTCGAGAACAAACCGTGGGGATCGGCTGTCACAACCAGTGACTGCGCCGGAAAACCACGAAGAGTGCGCCACAGAGCGCGACGAGGCAGGCGAGCACCACGGGGTAACCCCATTCCTGGTGGAGCTCGGGCATGTGGTCGAAGTTCATGCCGTAGATGCCGGCGACCATGGTGGGCACCGCGGCGATCGCGACCCATGCCGAGATCTTGCGCATGTCGGTCGACTGCTGGATGCCGACCTTCGCCGCCGCGGCCTGTAGGAGGGAGGTGAGCAGGTCGTCGTACTCGAGGACGCGGTCGATGACGGTGGTGAGGTGATCGGCGACATCTCGGAACTGGCGACGGATCTCCTTGGGCACCAACGGGTTGCCGCTGGCCGTCAAGCCCTGCAGTGGTGCCGCGAGCGGCGTCACCGCCCGACGTAGCTCGAGGACCTCACGGCGCAGGAGGTAGACCGGGTCGATGTCGAGTGAGTGACCCTGCCTGCCGAAGACGACCTCCTCGATGGCTGCGACATCGGAGTCCATCCGGTCGGTGACCGCCAGGTAGCTGTCGACGACCTTGTCGGCGACGGCGTGCAGCACCGCGGTGGGGCCGAGGGCGAGGCGCTCGGGATGGGATTCCAGATACCGCCGCAGTTCCGACAGTTCGGTGTGCTCGCCGTGCCGCACCGTCAGCACGAAGTCCGGCCCAGCGAAGACCATGATCTCGCCGGTCTCGACCACCTCGCTGGCCTTGGCCATCGTCTCGTGTTCGATGTACTGCACGGTCCGGAGCACCAGGAACTGGGTGTCGTCGTACACCTCGAGTTTGGGTCGCTGGTGCGCGTGTACGGCGTCCTCGACGACGAGCTCGTGCAAGCCGAACGTGGCACCGACATCGGCCATCTGCGCGTCGTCGGGGGCATGCAGGCCGACCCACACGAAGCCCTCGCCGGCGGCGCGGACCCGGGCAAGACCTTCGGTGTAGCTGACCCGGCCGGGCTGCCTGCGTCCGTCGATGTAGACGGCGCAGTCGACGATCGCGCGTGCCACCGGGACGCGGATCTTGGGAAGGGGGCGGCGGTCGCGGCGGGGCGACAACCCGCGCGGACCAGGCCGGGGCATCGAGGGCACGAGTGCCGATGCTACTCGCGGCCTCGTTCGGGCCCGAAGCTCTGCTGGGGATACGGTGGCTGGGTGCCTGAACGTCGTGTCCGCAAACGTCTCGTCACGGTGGCCGGTCTGATCCTCGTCCTGGCGGTGGTGATCGCGGGATGCGCCGATGATTCCTCGTCCCCGCCGCGTGGCCTGGTGATCGGCTCGTCGGACGAACCGGCCATGCGGGTGATGGCCGAGGTGTACGCCGGGGCGCTGCGCAATTCAGGCTCCGTGGTGTCCGGCGACCAGCTTCGCGGCGACGCGCCCGTCCTGCTCGACGAGATGGACCGTGCCGAACTCGACCTCTTCCCGGCCTTCACCGGGGATCTGCTCACGATGCTCTCCCCATCGTCCACCGCGATCGGCGCCGAAGACGTTTACCGCGACCTGAATAGTTCACTGCCGCAGGGGGTTTCGGTCGGCGACGAGACGCCGGTGTCGGCCGCGCCGCAGATCTTCGTGTCGACGACCCTGGCCGGGGACGTCGGCGCCACCGGTCTCGACGATTGTGCGCGACTGCCGTCGGGGCTCCCGGTCGTGGCCACCGCCGAACCAGACGAGATCACCGTGCGGGCCTTCGCCGACGCGGGATGCGTGTTCGGACCGGTCGAAGTCGCCGCCACGTCCGAGGAGGTCCTCGAGCGCGTGGCCGGCGGCACTGCGGTCGGACTGCTCACACCCCTCGAGATCGCCGGAGAGGACGCCGACGGGGCGTCGTCGGAGGTGCAGGCACTGCGGACAGCGCCGGGTGCCGGGGACACCGCGGAAGGCCCCGACGCCCGAGCAGCCGGCGCCGAACCCACCCGCGCCGAACAGGCAGACCAGTCGGGCCCGCGGGCGGAGGTACTGGTGCCGGTGTTCCGCTCCGCGGCACTCAACCGGGACCAGGTCAAGGCGATGAACAAGGTGGCCGGCGAGATCACCACAGCCGACCTCGCCACCATGGCCGCCGACGTCGAGACCGGGGCGGACCCGCGCGATGTGGCTCTGGCCTGGCTGGGCGAGCACGGGCTCTGACCCGCTCCCGGCGCCGTGGCGCCAACACGCCCCGACCGCGTGTTGGTGCCACGGCGTCACCCGTGACGTCACATCCGAGCGGTCAGCCCGCCTTCGACATCACCCAACCGGTGATCCTCGCCGAGACACCCTGGTATTTCGATGCGACGAGGCGCACCGCGAGGTCGAGGATCTTGGCATCGGCGCCGACCAGGATGCGAGCCTTGTTCTTGCGCACGCCCGAGATGATCACGTCCGCGGCGTCCTCGCTGCTCATGCGGGCGAGATAACGATCGAAGAATGCCGCCGTGGCCTTCTGGTCATGGTCCCCGGACATGGTGGCGTTGCGCGCGATCGCCGTCTTGATGCCACCGGGGTGCACGCATGAGACCTGCACCGGGTACTTGGCGATGATCATCTCCTGACGCAGCGCCTCGGTGAAGCCGCGCACCGCGAACTTCGCAGAGTTGTAGGCGGCCTGCCCCGGTTCGGCAAGCAACCCGAACAACGACGACGTGTTCACGATGTGTCCGTCACCGGAGGCGATCACGTGCGGCAGAAATGCCTTGGTCCCGTTGACGACTCCCCAGTAGTCGACATCCATCACCCGTTCGATGTCCTTGAACTCGGTGCGTTCGATCTCACCGTGGTGGGCGATGCCTGCGTTGTTGAAGACGACGTTGACGACGCCGAAATGTCCGGCGACGGTGTCGGCGTAGGTGAGCACGGCTTCGCGCTCGGCGACATTGAGCAGCTGCGAATGCACCTCTGCGCCGGTCTCTTTCACCAGTTTCTCGGTGACGGCCAGGCCGTCGGGGGTGACGTCGGAGATGGCCAGCCGCGCACCTCGGCGCGCGAGCTTGACCGCGATGTCACGGCCCATTCCCGAACCGGCTCCGGTGATCACGACGACCTTGCCGCGAAAGTCCTTCATGTCTTGTCTCCTGTGGGTGGGTACGGTCAGGCGTGTGCGGTGGCGGGCTGATCGAGACCCTCGCCGGCGGCGGATCCGGCCGGCGCAGCGGAGGCGACGGGGCGCCGGGCGCCTCGGGTCACATCGTAGGCGGCGACGTCGAACGAACGGGTGGTCTGGCGGAACGCGAAGGTGAAGCCGGGCCACAGCGTCGTGATGTTCCCGTTGGCGTCCTTGTACCAGGAGGCGCAGCCGCCGTTCACCCACACGCTGTTGCGCAGCTTGTGCTGGATGCCCGCATTGAACTCCCGCTGGGCGTCGAGCTTCACCTCGGTTCGGGTGATACCCAGTGCGCGAGAGGTTTTCAGGTAGTCGACGAGGTAGTTCAGCTGCGACTCGATCATGTACACCATCGAGGTGTGCCCCAGGCCGGTCGACGGGCCGACCATGAGCATCATGTTCGGGAAACCGTGGACGAACGAACCCTTGTAGCCCTGCATGCCGATTTCGCTCCACACCTGTGCGAGGCTGCGGCCGTCCTTGCCGATGATCTTCTCGAACACGGGGGAGTCGGTGACGTGGAATCCGGTGGCGACGACGATCACGTCGACCTCGCGGACGGTGCCGTCCTTGGCCACGACCCCGGTCGGGGTGATGCGGTCGATGCCGTCGGTCACGAGGTCGACATTGGGCCGGGCGAGTGCCGGGTACCAGTCGTTGGAACGGAGGATGCGCTTGCAGCCCACCTGGAACGTCGGGGTCGCCTTGCGGCGCAGTTCGGTGTCGCGGCCGATCCCGCGCAGGATGTTGGCGCGGCAGAGCATCTCGACCGGCTTGAGCGCCTTGGGTGAGTAGGTGAGGCCGAACGCGACGACCTCGTTGGCGGCGTAGATCCCGCCGCGGACCGCGGACTGGTACCCCGGGACGTTCTTGTAGGCCCAGTGCTCGACCGAGCTGTAGGCGCGCTCGGTGCGCGGGACGATCCAGGGTGCGGTGCGCTGGTACACGTCCAGGCGGCCGGCGACCTTGGCGACCTGGGGGACCAGCTGGATGGCCGACGCACCGGTGCCGATGACCGCGACTCGCTGGCCGCCGAAGTCGTGGTCGTTGTCCCAGCGGGCGGAGTGCACGATCTTGCCCTCGAAGGACTCGATGCCCTCGATGTCGGGGAGGTTGGGCTCACACAGTGGCCCGACGCCGCCGACGAGGACCCGTGCACGCACCTGGTCGGTCTTCCCGTCCTGCAGGGTGTCGATGATCCACCGGCCCTCCTCCTCGTTCCATTCGGTCCGGGTGACCTCGGTACCGAAGCGGGCCTTGGCGGCGATGTCGAACTTGTCGGCGACCCCGTTGATGTAGTCGTGGATCTCGGGCTGGTGAGAGTACGAGCGCGACCAGGTGGGGTTCTTCGCGAACGAGAAGGAGTAGAGCTGCGAGGGCACGTCGCAGGCTGCTCCGGGGTAGGTGTTGTCGCGCCAGGTCCCGCCGAAGTCGCGGCCGCGATCGAGGAGGACGAAGTCGTCGAAACCGTTCTGCTTGAGGCGGACCGCGGCGCCCAGACCCGAGAAGCCGGCACCGATGATGGCGATCTCTACATCGTTCGTTGTCATGGTGTCACCATAAGGTGGTACTGAACACGTGTCAATAGCTATTGAACGACACTCAATAGGAGTAGTCTGGGCCGGTGGCCAGCGGACGAGGAAGTGCACAGTGTCGGTGACCAACGACAAGACGATCAGCGACAAGACGATCAGCGACAAAACGATCAGCGACAAGACGACCAGCGGCGATGGCGGTGACCGGCGCGCCGGGCACAAGCGCACCCGCATGAGTCCCGAGGCGCGTCGCGACCAGCTCATCGAGTATGGCCTGGCCATGGTCGGCGACCGGCCGCTCGAGGAGATCACGATAGACGCGATCGCCGATGCCGCGGGCGTGTCGCGGGCGCTGCTGTTCCACTACTTCGCCTCCAAGCAGGAGTTCCACGTCGCGATCGCCCAGGCCCAGGCGGACCGGATGCTCGCCCGCACCGAGCCGGACGGATCCCTGGGCGATCCGATCGCGATCCTGTCGGCGTCGATGGCAGCATTCGTCGACTACGTGAGCGAGAATCGCACCGCATACACCGCGCTGATCCGCGGTGCGTCGAGTTCGGACGCCGCGATGCGGGAGGTCTTCGACCGCACCCGCGAGGTGATGGTCGGCCGGGTTCTCGACCATGCACCCGTCTTCGGGGTCGAGGTGACCCCGATCGTGGTGATGAGTGTGCACGGCTGGATCGCCTTCGTCGAGGAGACGACGATCCGCTGGCTCACCGCCGAGACGACGAGCGCGGAGACCCTCACCCGGGACGAACTGCTCGCCCTGATCACCGCCGCGCTGCCGGCTCTCGCAGCGGCGACCATCCGCTAGGCGCTCAGAGGCCGACGACGTCGCCGTCTGCGGGATCCGCGAGTTCGACGCCCGCGCGCATCGTCCGCACCAGCTCGTCGGCGAACGCCCGAATGGTGCGGTGGGCAGTCAGCGTGTCGGGGTGCCGGGCGCGCAGCGCGAGTCCGTCGCCGGTCCGCGAGATCCAGAACTGGGCGTCGTCGGCCGTGGTCGCATTCGAGATGTGGTGGGCCTCGATGGCCTGGTGCCGCTCCGCGCCTGGAAGCGCGCGGTAGTCGACATAGGACACCATGAAGATGTCGGCCCGGGTACGACGGAGCCCGCCCATCGCCTCGATGACCTGCGGAACGGGCACCTCGCCGAGCGCCACCGCCCGGCGCAACTCGGGTCCGGTACGCCGGATCGTGTCCACCAGATCGCCGGTACCCACCACCCGCAGAGGAGCATTGGTGGTGAACCAGCCGACGGCATCGCGCCACTTCTCTTCCCGCCGCGTGTGCATCGGGAACAGTAGGGGCAGTTCGGGTCCGCCACCGAGGCGGCGTACCGAGTCGGCCATCGCGGCCAGCGTCCCGCCGAACACGCTCGCGCCGTTGCGTCGGCACAGAGCGGCGAAGCGTTCCGTCGCCGCCGGTCCCAGGAGCGCCCGCACCTCGGTGGCCTGCGCGGCGGTCGCACCGGGCGCGACGCCGAGATCCAGGGGGAAGGTGGGCAGGGCGCCGTCGCGGTCGTCGAAGAACCGGAGCCATTGACGCATCCGGGGATCGGCCGGTGCGACCGGGGGTGCCTGCGACTCGGCGGCGCAGAAATCGACGAAGTTGCCGCTCATCGCCGGCCGCGCAGAATCGATGGCGTCCCCGTCGCGACGGCACTCGTCGTACAGGCGGTGCAGGTCGTCGATCACGATGGAGATCGAGTAGGCATCCACGTGGCAGTGGTCGAATCCGCAGATGATCGTGGACGCGTCGTCGCGGTCGATCGCCGCGAACAGGTACGCGGGATGGCCGAAGGGGTGACATGCGCGGTCGAGGCTGTCGCGGAGTCGTTCACGCAGGGCGGCGCCGGAGGTCGTGTCGATCACGGTGTCGATACGCAGGACGAGGTCGCGCGGATCGTACGAATGTCGCCGGACGCCCCCGGGTCCCGGCGAGAACGCCGAGTGCAAGGTGCCGTGTCGGGTGATGAGGGCGTGGTAGGCGGCCCCGAGGGCCGTCCGGTCCACACGTCCGCGGACGGTGAACGCGGCCGCCAGCCAGGTGCTCGACTCCCCGGCGGCGGCCAGGTGTACGGCCTGATTGAACGACGGTGGGACGTCGGAGATCGCGGGCCTGGCGGCCGAGATGTCCACGGTCCAGGACAGCAGCTCGCCCGCAGCCGGGAAGTAGCGATCGATGGTGGTGACGTGCACGCCGGCTCACGCTCCCCGTCGTAGCGTCGTCGCCGCGGCGGGACCGGGCCGCGGACCCGCCGCCGGTCCGCCGATCCGACGGTCGCCTGCGCGGGCGATGTCGGTCACGATCTCACGCAGATGGTCGTAGTAGCGACGCGCCACCGACTTCGCGAACGGCGTGCCCGGGATCTGACTGCCGAGGTACAGCTCGTCGTGGTCGCGGTTGATCCATGCCGATGCGTTCGCGGTCCGCCCCTCCCCGGTGAACAGCGCGCCGCGCCGGAAGGCTTCCCGTGACGTTCCGGGGAACCATCGGAAGTCGATGTACGACAGCAGATTCGGAGCGGTGATGATCTCGTCCGGGGTGGCTCCGGCGGCGGCGATGGCGGCGAGCGCGGCTGCGACCGGGACGGTGGCGAGGTCGCGCGCGCGCCGGCGGGCCGCGTGTGCCGCCGGGATGAGTTCGGCGAAGGTCGATGCGCCCGTGACGGAGAACTCGACCGGTGCGAAGGTGCAGAACCATCCCTGAGCGGTGGCGTATCCGTCGAGCGCGGCACGGGTGTTGAACACCGTCATGCCGTAGTAGTCGTCGTTGCCGGCCAACTCTCGATCGGCGATGGCGATGGCTGCGTAGATGCCGTCGACGAAGCGCCCACCCGCCGCGCGGCATGCGGCATCGAAGGCGACGATCCCGGGCCGATCGAGCAGCGAGACCTCGACGCCGGTGACCTGTGCGGTCTCACCGGGGCCCAAGCCCAGGTCCAGGGGGAAGCGCGGCATCTGCAGGTCATGCCGGCGGAAGATGTCCTGCCAGGCCCGGGTCTGGGGAGATCCGGCGAGATGCGCGGCGGTCGACTCTGCCTCGGCTGCGGCGTAGGCGAAGTAGCCTCCGGCAGTCGGCGCCGCGGTGTTCGTCGCGGGGTGGTCGTGCTCGTCGGTCCGGGTCAGTTCGTCGTAGATCTGCGCGATCTCGTCGAGGGCGAGGGCCTGCGACGCGCCGTCGGAGAGGGCGTGGTCGCACGCCAGGAAGATGGCGAAACCTCCGGGGCGGCTGATCGCGCCGAAAGCGAAACCGGGAAAGGCATCGCTCGGGGTCTCACGGTCGAATCGATCGATGAGATAGGGGTGTACGTCGTCGGCGGTCGCCAGCTCGCGGTCGACGTGCCCCGCGAACTCGATGTCGGCCGGGTCGAGGAGATGCGCGGTCACCTCTGCGTCGTGGCATTCGAACCAGGTGCGCAGCACCTCGTGTCGCCGGACGAAGAGGGTCAGGGCGCGGCCGAGCGCAGCGGTGTCGAGGTCGCCGTCGATCTCGGTGCCCGATCCCAGGTACCCGCGATGGGTACGCCCCGCGGCTCGGGCCACCGCGGCTCCGCGGACATGATTCTGCGCCAGAAAGGTCACCGGAGCCGCCTGGGCGGGCGTGGCCACGGCGGCCGCACGGCATCTCGCGGTCGGGTCGAAGCGCACGGCGGTTCCCGGTTGTGGGCGCCAGTTGCCCATTGCCGTGATTCTCATCGGGTCCTCTCGTCGATCATGCGGGGCGGGCATCGTCGATGGCGGTGGCGCCGGCGAAGGTCGCGTGGGTGTAGGAGGCCAGGGGGTGCCCGGTGCCCTCGGTCGCGATCGCCCGCAGGACGGACGCATAGGTCGCGACGAGGTCGCGCATGCTCGCGTCGGCGGGGTCGTGGCCGGGATGGCGCGCCGACACCGTGATCCCGCCCGGCACCCGAGCTATCCAGAGGTAGACCTCACGATCCGAACGCGATCCGCCCCGCAGGATCTGCGCGTGCGCCGCGTCCCATTCGGCGGCTCCGGGAACGTGGCGGATGTCCAGGTACGACACGACGAACTCGGGTTCTCCTCCGGTGCCGAGTAATTCGACGATGCGCTGATAGGGGAAGAACGGTAGGTGACGAACCGCATCGATGGCGCCCGCGGTCGCGGTGAGGGCGTCGTCGAAGGTCTGGGAGCCGGCGAGGTCGACCTCGAGAGGGGCGAGCCCGACATACCAGCCCACCGATCCCGCGTACCGCGCCTCCGATCGCGTGTGCATCGGCATCGTGAGTCGCAGGGTGTCGTGGCCGGTGAGAGCGCGGAGGGTGACCGCGAGGGCGGCGAACACCGCCGTCTGTGTGCCGTGTCCGCTCGCTCGGGCCGCCGAACTCATGAAGGTCGCCTGGTGATCGGTGGCGACGTACTCGGAGATGCCGCGCTGGCGCGGTGTGCGCGCACGGTCCCGGGTCTCGAGGTGCGGACGGACCAGCGGGAGGTCGAATCCCGGAGCATCCGCGGAACTGTCCAGGAAGGCGCGCCACCGCGACACGGCGGGGTGTTCGCCGGTGAGTCCGAGCCCGACCGCCCGGTCGTGCACGCTGAAGTCGAGATGGCTTCCGACGTCGGCCATCTCGGCGGCCACGCCGTGCCGCGTGGAGGTGTAGAGGCGGCGGATCTCGCTGATGCTCAACAGGATCGAGTAGGCATCCATCACCACGTGGTCGGCGGCGAAGACCACGGTGAAGCCCTTGCGTGAGGAGTCGACGGTGGCCACGACGCAGTGTGGCCAGCGTGTCGGCGCGAGTCGGGCGTCGAAGATCTCGGTCAGCAGCTCGCGGATGTCGTCACCCGAGTCGAATCCACCGGCCTCCTCGGCGTTCACGTCGAGGTGGGCACCGCGGTAGGTGCGGCGACCTCCATGCAGCTCGTCGGCCGCGGGATCGGCTGTCGAGAGGAGGGCTTCGTGACGGGTGAGCCACTGACGCAGGCAGGATTCGAAGTGGTCGTCGTCGAGTTCGTCGTCGATCTCGAAAATCGCTCCCAGCCAGGAGTTCTCATCCACCTCGCCCGTGCTCGAACGCCGTATGGACGCGGACTGGTCATAGGTGAACGGTCGTGGATCGGGTTGCCAGCCCGAGGAATCCGCACCGGTGGTGGGCGTCCAGATCGTCACCGTCCCAGCCGGTACGGGGTAGTCGGACAGTTCGGTGAACTTCATCGGCGGTCGTCCATTGCGTCGGTCATCCGTTCCCGGGCCGCGACACCATGCCAGGAATCTCGCTGACATGGCCCCCCGGCCCCATGAGTTCTGATCTGAGACAACAGGAAACGTGCGTACCCCGATGCACGCACACGACTTGTCCGATGATGTCGGTGAGGTTCACCGGTCGAACGGATCGCATCGCAGCCGCCTGTGTCTGTAGCGAGCCTAAGTGCCCACAACGGACACGTGCAGTGGCAGCAGCGCGTGACCTTCATCACCGAGGCCGGCGAGGTGGCGTCGGTCGTCGAATCCGGATGAGGGGAAGTCGGGTGTGTGGCTGCATGTTTCGCATCGGGTTGGGTGTTTGCCATCGCGCGCGGCCGGGATTCGTTGCGTTCATGTAAAGAACTGATGACACGGAGTCGCCTCGGCCGGGCGTCGTCCGCGGGAATGCGAAGGCAGACGCAGGTGACGACGAAAACCGTTGCCGGGCAGCACGGAATATCGGTGCCGGTCACGTTGCGGCGCCTGCCGAGCTCACCTACCGTGGGGCCGAAGTCGACCACACGCATCGGGGGTGCCATGTCCACGACCGTCCCGGCCATCGAGGCCCACGGTCTGACCAAGCAGTTCGGCGGCACGCGCGCTGTCGACGCGGTCGATCTCCTGGTGCCCTCCGGTGGTGTGTTCGCCCTGCTGGGAACCAACGGCGCCGGCAAGACCACCACCGTGCGCATGCTCGCGACGCTGTTGCGTCCCGATGGCGGCGACGCGCGGATCTTCGGGCACGACGTCGTCGCGGAGGCGACGGCGGTCCGGTCGCTCATCGGTGTCACCGGCCAATACGCCTCTGTGGACGAAGATCTCACTGCCCGCGAGAACCTGATGATCTTCGGTCGACTGGTCGGGTCGTCACGGCGCCGTGCCCGCCTGCGCGCAGACGAACTCCTCGAAGAGTTCGGGCTCGGCGCGGTCGCCACCCGGCGGGTGGGGCATTTCTCCGGCGGGATGCGCCGGCGCCTCGATCTGGCGGCGTCGTTGATCACACGACCCCGACTGCTGTTCCTGGACGAGCCCACCACCGGACTCGATCCCCGCACGCGGGCGCAGATGTGGCAGACGGTGCGCGAGATGGTGGCACGCGGGTCGACCGTCCTGCTGACCACCCAATACCTCGACGAGGCAGATGAACTCGCTGATCACATCGCGGTCATGGATCGCGGCCGAGTGGTCGCCGACGGAACCGCGGACGAACTGAAAGCCGGCGTCGGCGACATGAGTGTGAGACTGCAACCGGCCCGGGCGGACGATCTGGGGGAGGCGGCCCAGGTGTGTGCGCCGTTCGCCTCCGGCGGCGAGGCGACGATCGCACGGCACGAGGGGGTCGTCGTGCTGCCGATGTCCGACATCGACCCGCTCGCCGACATCCTCGGCGCGCTCCGCGGGCGCGGGATCGCGCTGACTGCGGTCAACGTCGTGCGTCCGACCCTCGACGAGGTGTTCTTCGCGCTGACCGACGGGGGTGACCCCTCGCGAGCGGGGCCGGGCGCTGCGGGTCGGCTGGATACGACAGGAGCGCTGGGATGACCACGGGCTCACTGCAACCGAACGCACTCGCCGCCGGCGACGCCCCGCCGGACCCCCAGGACCGGGTTCGGCCGACCGCCGCGGTGATGCAGTCGCTGACGATGACCCACCGGGGCCTGCTCAAGATCAAGCACAACCCGCAACAGTTGTTCGACGTCATCGTGCTCCCCATCGTGTTCACGGTCATGTTCTCGTCGATCTTCGGCGGCGCGATCGCCGGGAACGTTGTCGGCTACCTGCCGCTGCTGATACCCGGCGTACTGGTTCAGGTGTGTGTCGCGGCGTCGGTGGTGACCGGTGTGCAGTTGCGCGAGGACCTCGATCGGGGGGTCTTCGACCGGTTCAAGTCGCTGCCGATCGCCCGCATCGCACCGCTTGCCGGTGCACTGGTGGCCAACACGCTGCGCTACGTGGTGGCCTCGGCCATCACGGTGTGCGTCGGGGTGATCATGGGGTACCGGCCGGCCAGCCCCGTGGGTGTCGCCCTCGCCTGCGTCCTGATCGTCGTGGTGGCGTTCTCGCTGAGCTGGATCTTCGCGCTCCTCGGCGTCCTGCTCGACAAGGCGTCGACCGTTCAGGGCGTCTCGATGCTGGTGCTGATGCCTATCACGTTCGTGTCCAACGCACTCGTCCCGATCGACACCATGCCCGGGTGGATGCAGGTCTGCGCGTCGGCGAACCCGGTGTCCCATCTGGTCACGGCGGCCCGCGGACTGGCCGCCGGCGAGAACGTCGGGACCGACATCGTCTACACGCTCGCGGGCGCGGCAGCGGTCCTCGCCGTGGTGGTGCCGGTGACCCTGCGCACCTATATGCGGCGGACGTGAGCGTTCGACGCCGATGCCGAACCGATCGTAAGGAGCAGACATCTTGAGTGCGCCGGCCCACCTGGGTTCTCCGCAGCCGGGTTTCGTCCCGGGCGCCGATACGCCGACGGCCGTCCCGTCGATCACCTTCTCGGTGGTGGTCCCGGTCTACAACGAGGAGGACACGATCGGCGAGTGCCTTGCCCGCCTGTCCGCCCAGTTCGATCGGATCACCGAGATCGTGGTCGTGGACAACAATTCGACCGACGGCAGCAGGGCGGTGATCGACGCATGGTGTTCGGCTGACCACCGGGTTCGGGTGATCGGTGAGACGCGCCAGGGCCTGGTGTACGCACGCAACTGCGGACTCGACGCCGCCACCGGCGAACTCATCGCCCGCATCGACGCCGACACCCGGGTGCCGCCGGACTGGGCCCGGACGATCGTGGAGTTCTTCGCCGCGGACGACGTGGGTGAGTGGGCCGCTCTGTGCGGGCGGGGAGAGGCCTATGACGTGCCCCTCGCCGGCAGGTTCGATCGATGGAAGACGCGTCTGCATCCGCTGAACAGATCACGGGGTGAGCGGCCGGTGACCGAGGTGCCCGTGCTCTACGGATCGAACATGGTGCTGCGTCGGGCGACCTGGGCGGCGATTCGGGATCGGGTCAGCATGCGTCGCAACATCTTCGAGGATGTGGACATGGGGCTGTGTGTCGGTGACGCGGGCGGACGCAACGCGTTTCTCCGCTCGCTGACCGTGGGGGTCTCGCCGCGCCGGATGGAGACCCCGATGGTGCCGTTCGTGCGCTACATGAGTTTCTTGCCCAGAACGTTTCTGCTGCACCGTCGATTCGGGCTGGCGGCGGGATCGGTGGCGGTGTACGTGCCCGCGATCACGGTCGCGCACGCGCTACGGCTCGTGCTCCTGCGGTCCTACGACTCCCGGACGGGGCGATTGCACCCGCGGAATCTGTTGCGGGGCGGTGGTCCCGGTCGAGTTCTTCCCTAGTCGCGGTCCGGCCGGAGTCGCACCCGCGTCAACCGGCGCGGCCGCGCATCATCGGATCGGCGACCGTCTCCTCGACGATGTCGGCCGCCGAGCCCACGGCCACACCAGGTGGTGTGAGGCGGCGGCGGAGGTCGGCGGACCGCAGGCCCATGTCCGCATCCAGGATCCGGGTGAGCGCGGGTACCAGGGACTCCGCCGTCACCCGCGCCATCGGCAAGGCGGCGCCCACCCGGGCATTGGTGAGCACCCGTCCCCAGATCGGCTGATCTGCCCCGACCCAGGTGACCAGGGTGGGCAGGCCCGCGCGCAGGCCGGCGGCGACCGAACCCGCGCCACCGTGGTGGACCGCGGCACGGCAACGTGGGAGCACGGTGTCGTGGTCGACGTGCCCGACGACTCGGACGGATTCATCGGATGTGGTTGCGTCGGACATGAATCCGCTCCATCCGCCCGCCACGAGCAATCGGACGCCGAGGCGGTCGGCGGCGGTTCGGAATGCATCCGCGAGAGCCGTCGGGTCCGCGGGGAGCATGCTGCCGAAGCCGACGTACACCGGAGCGTCGCCCGCGTCGAGCCAGTCGGTGAGTGTTCCGCCCCCCGATGCCCCGTCGAGGCCGGCGTCGCCCACTCCGGCGCGTTGTGCCGCAGCGAGAGTGAAGAATCCGACGAGCGGTCGGCGCCGCCCCCACTGATGTGCGAGCCCGTCGAAGAGGGCCGCGTCGTAGGCCTGGATCTCCGGAACGCCGGTGCGGGCGACGAGATGCGCGTACGGCACGGTCAGTGGGGACAGGCCCAGATCGGCGCGAAGGGTGTTCTCCGCCGATCGGGTGGCCAGCCACAGCGCACGTTCGGCGGCACGCCAGCTGAGGTCGTTGATCACCGCGGGCGCGTCGAATCCGAGATGCGCCAGCAGGGAGACAGCGCTGTTGCGTCGAATAGGGCAGTAGTGCAACGGAATATGTGGGATGCCGAGAACCGTCGAGACGTTGTGGGCACGTTCCTGGCCGGCGCTGGTCGCGATGATCGCATCGGCTCCGTCGGCGAGCTCGAGCAACCGTTGCTGCATCATCCGGCCGCCGCGCACCGACATCGCCGACACCGCACGCAACCGGGTGCGCGGGTTCTTCGACCGCATGTCCGCCCGGACCAGCCCGGAGTCGAGCAGTGCGCGGGTGCTCTCACCGTAGGTCGTGGTGGGAATCCCTGCGCCGCTGCCGAACTCGACCAGATCGGGCGGCACCGCCAGGGTGACCTGGTGACCGCGGCCCAGCAACTCCGCGGCGAGAGCGACAGCCGGCTGGGCATCGCCGCGACTGCCGTTGACCGCGATCACGAACCTCAACGTCGGACCCCTCACGTGTCTGTCTGGCCGGATGGAACAACTCGTCACCGCCGCGTCGCCGGTGGATCGGGACCGATTCTAGACACGCTCGGTCATCGGGGCGCGGGGTCGGAGACCCGGATCATGGTGGGGTCGGAGACGCGGATCAGTGCGGGGTCGGAGACCCGGATCACGAGGTGCTCGGCATGAGAATCGCGTTCGTGATCAACGGAACCCGCGGGGACGTACAACCGGCGACGATCCTGGCGCGGGCACTCGCCCGACGCGGGCACGACGTCTGTCTGGGGGTTCCGCCCAACCTCGCCGATTCCGCGAAGGGGTGGACGAGCGGTGTCGGCGGCGTCGACGTGATGGCCCTGGGAATGGACACGCGCGCTCATATCGAGACGGTCACCAGCGCGCGTACGAGCGCCGGACGCAATCCGATCCGACGGTTCCGCGCGGTGCTGTCCTTACGGAACGTGGGATGGGACCAGCTCGTCACGGACATGGCCGAGGTTGTCGCCGGTGCCGATGTGATCGTCACCGGGCTGGTCACCGAACAGCCGGCCCTGGCGTTCGCCGAGGGGGCGGGGGTGCCCCTGGTGTCGGTGCATCACGCGCCGGTCCGGCGCAACAGAAAGGTCGGTCCGGTGCCGGGTCACGTCGGCGGCGGCTCGCGTTCCATCCGGATCCAATGGGCCGTGTACGACGCCGCGTTCACCCTCCTGACCCGTGGGCGGGACGCCCGATTGCGAACCCGACTCGGGCTGCCGGCGACGTCGAGATGTTTCCTCGCGCGCCTGCGCGCCGCGCCGGGTGTGGAGTTGCAGGCCTATGATCCGCTCTTCGGAGTCGATTCGGAACCGGGGTGGGCATCCGACAGCAGAAGGCGTCCCCGGCCCTCGGTCGGGTTTCTCGGATCCCCCGGGGTACGCCGCGGGATCGGTGGTTCCGGGTCCGCTACGCCGGCGGCTCGTGCGGAGGCGCGGGCGGTGGCGCTGACGGAGTGGCTCGATGCCGGCGACGCCCCGATCTACGTCGGCTTCGGCAGCATGCCGCTGCGGGGGCAGAAGGCCACACTCGAGGCAGTCGCCGAACTCGGTCGCCGGCTCGGTCGCCGTGTGCTGATGTGTGCGGGCTGGACCGAGTTGGATGCGGACGTGCGGGCGGGGGTGGAGTCGGCCGCGGTGCGCATCGAGTCGCAGGTCGATCATCGGGCCGTCTTCGGCAGGTGCGCGGTCGTGGTCCATCACGGCGGCGCCGGCACCACCGCGGCCGTTCTCCGCGCGGGCCGGCCCTCGGTGATCTGCTGGTACGGCGCCGATCAGCCGTTCTGGGGCGCCGAACTCGAACGACTGGGAGTCGGCGTGTCCATGCCGATGGCCCGCGCGCGGGATGGCCTGGACGTCGATCGGTTGTGCGGTGCCGTTCGATCGATGCTCGACCCGTCGGTCGCCCGTCGGGCGGGACGGCTACGTGCTGTCCTGGTCGACGAGGACGCTGCCCTCGGGCATGCCGTGCGCGAGATCGAGGGTTCGGTGAGAAGGTCGAGCACGGGGGAGCCGCACTCGCGGAGCCCACAGGTGCACAGCGGAACAAAGGTGGACGTATGACGACGATGGGGTCGCGCATGGCAGAGCAACCCGACGCCGGGCAGCCGGGGGCGGGTCAGGGTCTGCGAGGCGTCGCGGCGCGGCTGCGCGCCCGGGGGTCGGCGTTCCGGGGAGAGCGGTTGACCTCTGAGGACGCGCCGTTCTGGTTCGTCACGCCGGCGCTGGGCTGGTCGGTCGTGCTCCAGCTGGTCTGGGTGTTCGACGACGAGGTCTCCGTCGACGCCCTGGCGTCGATGAACGCGGCCCTCGCACGGGGGCGTCTGAACCGCATGCTCGTCGTGCCGGGGGTCGTCGGGGCGCGACCGCGGTGGGTCGCCGCGCCCGATGCCCCGGGGCTGGCAGCCGACAGCCGGCCGGTGTCGGAGGCGGAGATCGACGACTGGGCGACCGGCGAGATGTCCTCGGTTCCCCTCGACGCCGAGGGCGGGCGGTGCTGGCGGTTGCGAACGGTTCCCACCGCGTCGGGCGGCACGGTGGTGTCGTTGTGTGCCCTGCACGTGGTCACCGACGGCCGCGGCATGCTGGCGGCCGCGGCCGAGGCCGCTGCGGCATCGGAGGTACCGCTCGACCCGGAGTCCGGTTCCGGAACCGCAGCGGCCGGCCAGACCCCCTTCCCGACGGTCTCGTGGCGTCGCCGGCGGGCCGGCGACGTCGTGGACGCCGGATCGCAGGCCGTCGCGGTCGTCACCGGGATCGCGCGGGCGGCACTCGAACGGCGCAAGAGCGGTGGAGCCGAACCCGACCCGCGGCCGGTCCGCGCACCGATCGCCGAACGCTCGCCGGCCGCAGACTTCACGTGGGCGACGGCGACCATCCCGGCAACCGACTTCGACCGGGTCGCCACCGAACACGACGGCACCGCCAACACCCTGTTCATCGCGGTCGTCAGCGGTCTGCTCCGCTCGAGTGGCCATGCGCCGCTGCCAGATCCGATCAAGGTCGGGGTGCCGGTCGACCGTCGGGAGAGCGAGGACGACACCAGGTCCAACCCGATCGCGGGCGTGTCGGTGTATCTCACCGACGAGCCGGTCGCGGGCGGCGATCTCGGCGGTATCCGGTCCGCGTGCAAGGCGGCCTTCGTCCGTCTGTCGGAGGGCCGCCGGGCGCCACACATCCACCTGCGTCCGCTGGCCTGGTTCCTGCCGCCGGCGGTGATCGTCAAGATCGTCAGTGCGGGCAACGGCATTCCCGACGCGGTGATCTCCAACCTCGGCGACGTACCGCCGGAGGCGACGGTGCTCGGTGGCAGGTCGGCGCGCAAGGTCGCCTTTCGCGGCATGGCGCAGGGGGTCGACGCCTCGGCGGGGCAGCGCTTCGGCGACGGCGTCCAATCGTGGCTGGTCCGCACCCGGGATCAGGTGACGTTCACCGTGCTCGGGTGCGACGAGACGAGTTTCTCCTCCGACGCCGTGGTCGCCGACCTGCTCGACCGGGAACTGACGGCATGGGGGTTGCCTCATGAGATCTGGTGAAGCCGAGGAGAAGACGTGACGACAACTGCAATCGAGACCCGGCCCGCCGAGGTCCTTCGTGTCACCGGGCCCGACGAGTCCTATCTGCTCGTCGCCGAACTGTTCGGGATGGGTGCCCCCATCCAGATCACCTGGGTCTTCGACGACGACCCGGGGGACGCGGCGATCGACTCGCTGCGCGCAGGACTGGCGGCCGGGCCGCTGCACCGGGCCGTGTCCCGCCGTCGGGTCCCCTTCGCCCGGCACCGCTGGGTACGGTCGCCACTGCCCGTCCCTACCGCGCCCGTGGAGGTCGTCGACGCGGACGGCGTCGGACAGTGGGCCGACGCGGTGCTCCGGGCGAGTCGTCTCGATCCGGTGCGAGGAATCGGCTGGCAGCTGGACTCGGCGCGGATCCGCGGCGGCGGTCGCGCGGTGTCGTTGCTCGCCTCCCACATGATCACCGACGGCCACGGTCTGTACCGGTTGGTGGCCGACGCCGCGGCGGGCCGGACCGCGAGCCTTCCCGCCGCCGCCGACGGTGGACCCTTCTGGGACGTGGTCCGCATCGACGCCGCCGACGCCGCGGCCTCGGTGCGTGCGGCGGCGCGATCCGTGCGGATCCTGATCCGCGAGGCCCGGGCGTCGAAGCCCGCCGATACCGGATCCGCTCCGCGCGCGTCGCACACCACCGGTTCGGGGCGGCCTCGGTCCGGGCCCGACCCGGACACGACGCTGGCGACTGTCGACGTCTCGGCAACCGAGTGGGCGGCGCGCGCCGCCGAGCACGGTGGCACCGGGAACTCGCTGTTCACTGCGTTGCTCGCCGGTATCGTGCATCGCTCGGGCCGTCCGATCACCGGTCCGATGAAGGTGTGTCTCGCGGTCAGCACGCGTGACGGTGAGGACGACAACCGGGCCAACGCGTCGGGCGGGGTGTGGATCCGGCTCGCCGACCCCGTCGAACCGGACACCGACCTGACCACCATCCGGTCATCGAGCAAGCGGGCCTTCGTCGACTATGCCGACTCCGGGGCCGATCAGGTCGCCGACAACCTGCAGCCGATCGTCCGGATGCTGCCCCGGCGACTCATCGGCCGGCTGATGCGCGGGATCCCCGGACCCGACACGACTGTGTCGAATCTGGGGACGACTCCGGATTCGGCGTTGCGCATCGGGGGTCGGACGGCGTCCGGGTTCGCCATCCGCGCGGTGATGCAGGGGATGCCGGCGCAGGAGCGGCGCGTCCGCGGGCCGGCGATCGCCGCGTGGGCGGTCACCTACGGCGACACCGTCACGCTCACCTTCTTCGGCATCGACCCCGACGACTTCGGCGACCCCGACGGATTGCGCACGCTCATCGCGGACGAGTTGACCGCGTGGCGGATCGGGCATCGATTCTGGTGACCGCCCGACACGTCTCGATCGTCCTGTACGGCAGCCGGGGCGACATCCAGCCCGGCATCTGCCTGGCCCTCGAACTCCAGAAGCGGGGTCACCGCGTCAGTGTGCTCGTCCCGCCGAACCTGTCGGGCCTCGCGCGCGCGACCGGGGTGGGCGACGTCCGTGAGATAGGCCTCGACTCCGATGCGGCCTGGTCGTCGGAGGACGCACGGGCGGCGCGTGGCAAACGCAACCCGCTGGCGCGGTTGATGTTCGCGGTGCGCACCGTCCGAGGCGGATTCGACGCTCTCGACGCGGACCTCGAGCGTCTGTTCACAACGCGGTCCGCTCCGTTGGCCGGCACCGATCTCCTCGTCGTCGCGCCGCTCTGCCAGGATCGAGGGGCCGCGGTGTCCGATCATCTGGGCATCCCGCTGACTGTTCTCAGGTACGGCCCGATGTCGGAGAACGGACTCATCGGTGCCGTTCCCGGGCTGACCGAACGCTGGTCGCCGGAGTGGAAGCGCCGATCGTGGCGCATCGCCGACCGGTTGACCTGGGCGGGAACGGGCTGGAACGAGAATCGCTTCCGACGCCGGATCGGGCTTCCCCCGAGTCGGCGACCGTTGCCGCGCCGACTCAGCGCCGACGGGGTCCGGCAGATCCAGGCCTACGATCCGGCGGTCGTGCCGGGTCTCGCCGAGGAGTGGGACGAGCGCAAACCCATTGTCGGGTTCTTCGACCTGCCGGCGGCCAGTCGGGCGGGAATTTCTGAGATCGGTTCCGACGCAACCGATCTCGCCCGGTGGCTGGATGCCGGTGAACCTCCGCTGTTCGTCACCTTCGGGAGCATGCCGGTCCTCGACCCGCAGGTGCTGAGCGCACGGTGGCGGGCCGCGGCGCGGGCCCTGGGAGTGCGCTGCCTGATTGCGATGGGAGACGTGACCGGAGTCGACCCCGACGATCCCGACGTGTTCCACGCCCGCGGCGTCGATCACGCGTCGGTCCTGCCTCGGTGCGTGGCCGCGGTGCATCACGGCGGCGCCGGAACCACCGCGGCGAGCCTGCGGGCCGGTCTGCCGACCCTCGTCTGCGCGGTCACCGCTGATCAGCCGTTCTGGGGCGAGCGGGTCCGAGCACTACGCGTGGGGGAGACCGTACGACTGTCGAGCTTCACCGACGACGAGGCACGCATGAGGCTGGCGAGTGTGCTCGCCGACGAGACCCGTTCGGCGGCCGCTGCTTTCGCGCGGCAGATGACCTCCCCGGACAAGGCCGTGGCCGCCGCCGCCGACATCTGCGAGTCCCGGCTGAGCTAGCCGCACCGACGACTGCGACCACCAACCCCGAGGGCTGGTGGCCGCAGTCGTCGAACGCTGCTACTCGCCGAAGGCCTCGTCGATGATCTCCTGCTGTTCGACCGCATGGACCTTGCTCGATCCCGACGACGGTGCGGACATCGCACGGCGCGACACCCGGCGCAGGCGGCCGAGCAATTCCGGGAGCACCTCGGGCAACCAGAGGCCGAGGAACGGCCACGGACCCTGGTTGGCGGGCTCTTCCTGGACCCAGCGGAACTCGCTCGCGTTGTCGTACTGCTCGAGCGTCGTACGGAGGCGGCGGTGCGGCACCGGGTAGAGCTGCTCGATGCGCACGATCGCGATGTCCTCGCGCTTCTCCTTGTCGCGGCGGGCGGCGAGCTCGTAGTAGAGCTTTCCGCTCACCAGCAGCACCCGCTTCACCTTGCTGCGGTCGGCGCCGTCCTTGGCGAAGTGCGGATCGTCGATGACCGACCGGAACTTGTCCTCGGTGAAGTCCTCCACCGGACTGACCGCGGCCTTGTTGCGCAACATCGACTTCGGGGTGAAGACGATGAGCGGACGGCTGATGCCGTCGAGCACGTGGCGCCGCAACAAGTGGAAGTAGCTCGCCGGCGTCGAGGGCAGCGCCACCGTCATCGAACCCTCGGCACACAGCTGCAGGAAGCGCTCGATGCGGCCCGAGGTGTGGTCGGGTCCCTGTCCCTCGTGGCCATGCGGCAGCAGCAGCACGACATCGGAGAGCTGGCCCCACTTGGCCTCACCGGACGAGATGAACTCGTCGATGATCGGCTGGGCGCCGTTGACGAAGTCGCCGAACTGCGCTTCCCACACGACGAGCGCGTCCGGATTGCCCACGGAATAGCCGTATTCGAAGCCGACGACACCGAACTCCGAGAGAGGCGAGTCGTAGACCATGAAGCGACCACCGCTGCCCTCGTCACCGGCGGGCTCGAGATGATTCAGCGGGGTGTACTCCGAACCCGTGGTGCGGTCGATGAGCACCGAGTGGCGCTGGGTGAACGTGCCGCGCCTCGAATCCTGCCCGGACAGGCGGACGGTGCGTCCCTCCATGACCAGCGATCCGAACGCCAGCAGTTCCGCGAACGCCCAGTCGATGTTGCCCTTGCGCGCGGCCTCGGCGCGACGCTCCAGGACCGGCTTGACGCGCGGGTGCGGGGTGAAGCCGTCGGGGACGTTGACGAACGCGTCGCCGATGAGCTCGAGTGTCTTGCTGTCGACCGCGGTCACCAGCTTCGTCGGCAGCGTCTGGTCGGACTCGACGGAGGGCGACGGCTCGACACTGAACTTCTCGAGTTCCTTGACCTCGTTGAAGACGCGTTCGAGTTGGCCCTGGTAGTCGCGCAGGGCGTCCTCGGCCTCCTTGGTCGAGATGTCACCGCGGCCGATCAGGGCCTCGGTGTAGCTCTTGCGGACGCCGCGCTTGGTGTCGATCACCTCGTACATCGCCGGCTGCGTCATCGAGGGGTCGTCGCCTTCGTTGTGTCCGCGGCGGCGGAAGCACACGAGGTCGATGACGACGTCCTTGTTGTACGTCTGCCGGTAGTCCACGGCGAGCTTGGCCACCCAGACACAGGCCTCCGGGTCGTCGCTGTTGACGTGGAAGATCGGCGCACCGATCATCTTCGCCACGTCGGTGCAGTACTCGGTCGACCGTGAGTGCTCCGGGGCGGTGGTGAAGCCGACCTGGTTGTTGACCACGATGTGCACGGTGCCGCCGGTGCGGTACCCGGGCAGCATCGCCATGTTGAGCGTCTCGGCGACCACACCCTGACCGGCGAACGCCGCGTCACCGTGCAGCATGAGCGGCAGGATCGGGAACCGATCGTCGTCGTCCATGAGATCCTGCTTGGCGCGCACCAGACCCTCGAGCACCGGGTCGACGGCCTCGAGGTGGCTCGGGTTGGCGGTCAGCGACACGTTGATCTCGTTGTCGCCGAACATCTGGTAGTACTTGCCCTCGGCGCCGAGGTGGTATTTCACGTCGCCCGACCCGTGTGCCTGCGACGGATTCAGGTTGCCCTCGAACTCGGTGAAGATCTTCGAGTACGGCTTGCCGACGATGTTCGCGAGCACGTTCAGGCGGCCACGGTGCGGCATGGCGATGACGACCTCGGAGAGGCTGTGCTCAGCGCTCTGGTCGATCACCGCGTCCATCATCGGGATGACCGATTCCGCGCCCTCGAGCGAGAACCGCTTCTGGCCGACGTACTTGGTCTGCAGGAAGGTCTCGAAGGCCTCGGCGGCGTTGAGCTTGCTCAGGATGTACTTCTGCTCGCCGACCGGCGGCTTGACGTGCTTGATCTCGACACGTTCCTGCAGCCACTTCTGCTGTTCGGGTTCGAGGATGTGGGTGTACTCGACACCGACGTGTCGGCAGTACGCGTCGCGCAGGATCGACAGCACGTCCCGCAGCTTCATCCTCTCCTGGCCGTGGAACCCGCCGACCTTGAAAGTGCGATCGAGATCCCACAGGGTCAGGCCGTAGTTCTGGATGTCGAGATCCGGATGGCTGCTGCGCGCGTCACTGTCCATCATGAGCGGATCGATGTCGGCCATCAGGTGGCCGCGGCTGCGGTAGGCAGCGATCAGCTCGAGCACACGGGTGCTCTTGTCGACCAGACCGGCCGGTAGGTCCCGGCGCCACCGGATCGGCTCGTAGGGCACGTGGAACGCGGTGAAGATCTCGTCGTAGAACGCGTCGTCGATCAGCAGTTCGTGAATAGTGCGGAGGAAGTCGCCCGACTCCGCGCCCTGGATGATCCGGTGATCGTAGGTCGACGTCAGGGTCATGAGCTTGCCGACGCCGAGCTCGGCGATCTGCTCGTCGCTCGCGCCTTGGAACTCGGCCGGGTACTCCATTGCGCCCGCGCCGATGATGGCGCCCTGTCCCTTCATCAGGCGCGGAACCGAGTGCACGGTGCCGATGGTGCCGGGATTGGTGAGCGAGATGGTGACGCCGGAGAAGTCATCGGCGCCGAGCTTGCCGTCGCGTGCGCGCCGGACGATGTCCTGGTACGCGGTGTAGAACTCGGCGAACCCCATGGTCTCGCACTGCTTGATCGCGGCGACGACGAGCGTGCGGTTGCCGTCCTTGCCGACCAGGTCGATCGCCAGCCCGAGGTTGGTGTGGGCCGGGGTGACCACGTTGGGCTTTCCGTCGATCTCGGCGAAGTGCCGGTTCATGTTCGGGAACGCCTTGATGGCCTGGACGATCGCGTAGCCCAGGATGTGGGTGAAGCTGATCTTGCCGCCGCGGGTGCGTGCGAGATGGTTGTTGACGACGATCCGGTTGTCGATCATCGCCTTGGCCGGTACCGCCCGGACGCTGGTGGCCGTCGGGATCTGCAATGACAGCGCCATGTTCTTCGCGATGGCCGCGGCGGGGCCGCGCAGTACCTTGTTGCCGTCTGCGTTCTCGGACTTCTGGGCCTCGGGTGCGGCGGTCGTACCCGAGTCCTTGGTGGGCTTGGGCTGGGAGCGAGCCGAACCGTCACGGCTCGCGACGCTGTGGCCGGATGCGGCCTTCGTGGCGGTCGCCTCCTTGGCGGGCGCGGGCTTGCGCGGTGCGGTGCGGGCCGGGGGTTGATCCAGGGTGACCTGCTTGCGCGGCGCGGCCTCGGCGGCCCCAGCGGCGGAGGTGCGCGCCGACCCGTTGGTCGACGAACTCGTGGTCGGCGCAGAGGATGAGCTGGCCGCGGAGGAGGTGGCCGAGGAGGAGGTGGAAGTCGTTGTGGCGGAAGACTTTGCGGATTTCGCGGGCGCGGAGGCGGCTGCGGCGGAGCCGCCGTTGTCGCCGGGCTCGTAGTTCTTCAGAAGTTCGTGCCAACTCGGATCGACCGAGTTCGGATCTTCTTTGTACTGCTGGTACATTTCCTCGACCAGCCACGTGTTCTGTCCGAAGTCTGAAATCGAACTGCTGCTCACAGCGGTATCTCGCCTCAATTCCCTGAAGGTGCCGGGTTCTCTGCCACGCGTCGTCTCTTGTGGAGACTATCGGTGAACCAACTGCCGATGGTACGCGTCGTCGACTCGCTCGCGCTGACCGACCTGTTACTACGGAGTCAGGTCCGAAGTGGCCCGCACGGCCGTGGTGGCGGCGGTCCGTGCGCTGGTCGGAGCGGGTGCATCGGGGTCGGGCACCGCCGGCTCGTCGGGATCGACACCGGCATCCCAGAAGCCGCGGTACCTCTGTCCCAACGCGAGCAATTCCTCGTGTGTTCCGAGCTCGACGATCCGCCCGCCGTCCACCACCGCGATGGCGTCGGCGCGGGCCGCGGTGGCCAGCCGGTGGGCGACGATCACCGAGGTGCGGTGCCGGGTCACCGCGCGCCCGGCGGCGAGCACCTGTGCCTCGGTCGCCTGGTCGAGGGTCGCGGTCGCCTCGTCGAGCAGCAGTAGGTCGGGTTCGACGAGTTCGGCCCGCGCCAGCGCGATGAGCTGACGTTGTCCCGAGCTCAGACCCTGGCCGCGTTCGCCGATCGGATGGTTCATCCGGCCGGGCAGGGCGGCGATCATGCGCAACGCGCCGACCGCTGCCGCGGCGTCGACGATCGCCGCACGATCGGCACCGGGCCGGCCGTAAGCGATGTTCTCGGCGACCGTGCCGGTGAAGAGATGCGGTTCCTGCGGGACGAGTCCGAGTCGCCTGCGGTACCCCGCGAGTTCGTAGTCGCCGATGTCGGTGCCGTCGACGGCGACGCGTCCGGCGGTCGGATCGTAGAAGCGGGCCAGGAGTTTGACGATCGTCGACTTCCCGGCACCGGTCCGGCCGACGAGGGCCAGGGACGAACCGGCCGGGATGTGCAGGTCGACACCGGACAGCGCGTCCGTGACCGAACCCTGATAGCGGAAACCCACGCGCTCGAAGTCGACGACGCCGTCGAAGCCGTCGTCCGGTGGCGACTCGGCCCGCGGGGACGTGCGCAGCGAACTCGGCGTGCGCAGCAGGTCGCCGATCCGTCGGAGACCCACCGCAGCCTGCTGGTAGCCGTCGAAGACCTGCGACAGCTGCTGAACCGGGCCGAAGAGCATCGTCAGGTAGAGGACGAAGGCCACGAGGGTGCCCGCCGACAGCGAACCGGACGCCACCTGCCCGGCGCCGACGCCGAGCGCGATCGCGGTGGCGATGTCGGACATGAGCTGGATCAGCGGGAAGTAGGCGGCGATCGCCCGCTGTGACACCATCCGGGCCGCGACCCACTCGGCGGAACGCTGGGCGAACCGCACCTGAGCGCTGTCGGTGCGCAGGTAGGTCTGGGTGGTCTTGATCCCGGCGATGTTCTCCTGGAAGTCGGCGTTGACGATGCTGATCAGTTCGCGCGAGCGGGTGTACGCGCGACTCGCGACGCGTCGGAAGACGATGGTCGCGGCTATCAGGAGGGGGAAGACCGGCAGGACGAGCAGGCCGAGCAGCGGGCCGGTGATCAGGAGCGCGACGCCGACGCCGATGAGGGTCAGCACCGCCACGATCGCCGAGGTGAGCCCGGTCTGCAGGAACGTCGACAATGCGTCGATGTCGGTCGTCATCCGCGTCATGATCCGACCCGACAGTTCCCGCTCGTAGTAGTCGAGTCCGAGCCGCTGGATGTGGGCGTAGCTGCGGATCCGCAGTCCGAAAAGCACGCGCTCGCCCGCTCTGGTCGAAGTGATGGTCATCGATCTCGCGGCGACCCAGCCGACGCCCACCAGCGCGACGCCGCCGAGCGCGGCCCACAGCAGCGTCGATCGTTCGGTGTGACCGGTCGCATCGATGACCGCACGCGCGATGCTCGGGAACGCCAGGCCGACGAGGGTGTCGACCGCGATGGCGAGCAGCGCAGCGGCGAGCAGCCATCGGACAGGTGCGAGGAGTCCGCGCAGTGTGAAGTCCGGGTCCTCGCGTCGAGCGGCGTCGACGTCGGTCTCCGGACGCTCCACCGCCGGCGGGAGTGCGTCCACGGAGGCCTGGAGTTCCGGTGTGGCCGGCATCGAACCGAGCGCGCTGGCGACGCCGCCACCCCGACCGGTGCGCGAGCCCGCCCCGGCCGCGGAAGAGGTCGTGGCCACCGCGTCAGCGGAACCGGGTTCGACTCTGGGCCAGAGGTTCTCGATGTCGGCCGCGGTCGGCGGTGCGGTGTCGGCGATCGTGGCCGCTCCGGTGACCCCGTCGGGGGCCATATGCGCGGTACTCGACATGAGTTCGCGGAATCGCGGTGAGGTCGCTTCGAGTTCGGCGAGCGTCCCCAGCGCCGTGATCCGGCCGTCGTCGAGCACGGCGACGCGATCGGCGAGGACGAGCGTCGACCGCCGATGGGCCAGGACCAGCATCGTGGCGCGCCGGCTGCGCAACCCGCCCAGGATGCGTGCCTCGGTGGTCGCGTCCACCGCGGACGTCGCGTCGTCGAGCACGAGGATGCGCGGATCGGCGAAGAGTGCCCGCGCCAGCGCGATGCGCTGGCGTTGCCCGCCCGACAGGGTGAGTCCGCGTTCGCCGATGACCGTGTCGTACCCGTCGGGCAGAGCGTCGACGAACTCGGCGGCGTCGGCGGCGACGGCCGCCGCCCGCACCCGGTCGGCGGCATCGGGGTGCGTCGCCGCCGGGCCCATCGCGATGTTGGCGGTGATGGTGTCCGAGAAAAGGAATGGCTCGTCGAAGACCACCGCGACGGCTCGGTGGAGGGACTCGGGGGCGAGTTCGTCGATCCGGTGGCGGGTCGGGGTCGGGTCATCTCCGGCGCTCGAACCGAGCAGGGAGATCGTCCCGGTGTCGGGCCGTTCGAAGCGGCTCACCAGATCGGCGATGGTCGACTTCCCGGACCCGGGCGGACCCACGATCGCCACACATTCGCCCGGTTCGATCCGGAGGTCGATCCCGGACAGGACCGCCGGCGGGTCGTCGGCGTCGTGGGTGTGGTGGGCGAAGCCCACGCCGGCGAGTTCGACGCCCAGGGGACCGTCGGG
This sequence comes from Gordonia sp. NPDC058843, assembly GCF_042743165.1. NCBI lineage: Bacteria > Bacillati > Actinomycetota > Actinomycetes > Mycobacteriales > Gordoniaceae > Gordonia > Gordonia sp. NPDC058843. The sequence continues at coordinate 49,730 of NZ_JBHYNC010000016.1, read as the reverse complement.
CAACGTGCCGGTCGCCGCGTCGCCCGGGTCGTGGGGGTGGTCGATCACGTCATAGACGCGTTCGACCGCCGCGCGGGCCAGTTGCGCGTTGACGATGAGATTCGTCAGCAGCCGGGCGATACCCGTCATGGTGGCGACGTAGGTGCTGAACGCGAGAAAGGTGCCGGCGGTGATCGCGCCGGTCATCGTGAGGTAGCCGCCCACCACGATCACCCCGACCATGCCCAACTGCGGGATGGCGGCCAGGGTCGGGGCGAACCGCGAGTTGATCCGCGCGGCACGCAGTCGGCGCGCGAACACCGTCCGGCACCGGGCGACGAGGTCGTCGACCGCGCGCTCCTCCTGCCCGAACCCCTTCACGACCCGGACGCCGGTCACGGTCTCCTCGACGTGCTGGGCCACGTCGGCGGCGGACTGCTGAGCCGACCACGTCGCCGCGAACAGGCGGCGCCGGGTCCGCCACACCTCGACGGCGATGAGCGGGACGATCAACAGCGCCACGCCGGTCAGGAGCGGCGACAGGTAGGCCATGATCACCAGTGCCACGACCATCTGCACCGCGGCACCGAGAGACAGCGGCGCCATGGCCAGCAGGCTCTGCACGACCTGTATGTCGGTGATGGACCGGGACACGATCTGGCCGGTGCGGATCTGGTGCTGGCTGCGCCCGTCGAGGTGCAGCAGGGTGTCGAGCAGTCGGAGGCGCAGTGAGTTCTGCACACTGACCGCGAGTCGGCCGGCGAACACCCGCCGGCCGAAATGACAGACGTAGCGCAGGACGGCGAGAGCGACGAGGGCGACGATGACGGTGCGCAGCGAGAGACCGTCGTCGACGACGCCGGTGGCATGGTCGACCGCTGCCTTGGTCAGCAGCGGGACGAGGACGTCGACCCCGACCGCGGTCAGGGTGACGGTCATCGTGATGACGACGACCCGACGGTATCGCCACGACTCGCCGACGAGGCGGCGAATCCAACCGGGCGCGGCCGCGGGTGGTGGGGGCGGTGGAGGCGCCGCGATCACCACGAACCGGGCGGCAGCGGATCCGGCGTGGGCGACTCGGTGAAGTCGACGTCGATGACCCACGTACGGGGCGCGGGTCCGAACGCATCCCGTGCGTTGTGCACGACCTTGCGGCCGAGGGCGCGACTGCCCGCGCCACCGATGACCGCACCGATCCCGGCGGGCATCAGTTTGCCGAAGATCAGCGGCGCCCGGCGGATCGCGTATTTCCGGACGAGCTTGTTGACCAGGGTCTTGTTCAGCTTGGTGAGCGCCCCGGACGGCAGTGCGGCGCCGCCGAGCCTGCGCAAGGCGCCGCCGCCGGTACCGACCACCCGGCCGAGTGCCAGGACACCCTCTTCGCCGAGCGCGACGGTCATGACGAGTGCCTTGCGCCGCTCGGACTCGTGCACCGGTATGCCGTGCACCTCGGCGATCGACAACGCCAGCAACGCCGACGCCTCGAGGAAGAACGCCGTGTCCCCGGTCATCGCCCCGAACGCGGTCATCGTGCCGACACCGGGCACCGCGGCGGCCGCACCGACCGCGCCGCCGGAACCGGTGACCGCATTCAGATAGCGCTTCTCGAGCCGTTCCACGATCTGTGCGGGTGAGTCGTCTGGGTACTTCCGCCGCAGCGAATCCACGTACTTCTTCACCGCCGGCGCCTGCAGCCGCTGCGCCCGATCCAGAAGACCGCCGGTCACCTCGACGGCCTTACCGGGCGGCGTGCGGCCCTTGTCCGTCGAAACTCCCTGTGTCGTCTTGTCTTTCATGACAGGTCTCTCATGTCCTGGGGTACCCAATCCTGTTCGGGCACGACCTCGGCGGGTCGTGGGGGGCCCGGGGGCGTGCCGTCGCCGAACGGGCGGCCGCCGAGGTCGTCGCGGTGGTGCGCGGTGAGCCAGCCGCGCAGGTCCGGGCCCTTGGGCACGATCTGCGTGGGGTTCACATCGGTGTGGACGATGTAATAGTGCTGCTTGATCTGAGTGAAGTCGGTGGTGTCGCCGAAGCCGGGCGTCTGGAACAGGTCGCGGGCATAGGCCCACAGGACAGGCATCTCACTCAACTTGCTGCGATTGCACTTGAAATGACCGTGATAGACCGCGTCGAACCGCGCCAGGGTGGTGAACAGGCGGACGTCGGCCTCGGTGATCGTGTCGCCGACCAGGTAGCGCTGTGTCGACAGTCGTTCGGACAGCTCGTCGAGCTTGGTGAACAATCGGTCGTAGGCCGCGTCGTAGGCGTCCTGGCTACCGGCGAATCCGCATCTGTACACCCCGTTGTTGACCTCGGTGTAGATGCCGTGGCTCACCTCGTCGATCTCGTCGCGCAGCCGCTCCGGGTAGAGCTCCGGCGCGCCGTCGCGGTGGAAGGCCGTCCATTCCAGCGAGAAGTCGACGGTGATCTGCGGGAAGTCGTTGGTGACGACCGCGCCGGTCGGCACATCGACGATCGCGGGCACGGTGATCCCCTTGGGATAGCCCGGAATCCGCTTCTCGTAGGCGTCTTTGAGCCGGGGTATCTGCAGGACCGGGTCCACTCCGCCGGGATCGAGGTCGAAGGTCCAGGAGTTCTTGTCGTGCGTGGGACCGCACAGCCCGAGCGAGATGGCGTCCTCGAGTCCGAGGAGCCGCCGCACGATGAGAGTCCGATTGGCCCACGGACACGCCCGCGCCGCGACCAGCCGGTACCGGCCGGCCTCCACCGGGTAGCCGTCCCGGCCGTCGGCGGTGATCCGGGTCTCGATGTACTTCGTGTCCCGGACGAACTCCTCGCCCGTCATCACGTACGAACCCTGTTCGTCCTCGGACGCGGTGCGCTGTTCGGAGTCGGTGCTCATGGGTTCCACAGTAATGATCGCCCGCGACAAAACACCCCGACCGCCGCCGACGACCCGTGATCGCACGGGTCGCACGCGAATCGGACAGGTCTAGCATCGGGGAAATGCGATCGAGCGACGCCTCCCGCGGCCGGAACGCGGGCACCGACGAGATGGTCACCGCCCGGCCGTGGGCCGCGATGCTCGCGCTCTGTGTGGGCTTCTTCATGATCCTCGTCGACATGACGATCGTGGCGGTGGCGCAGCCGCGCATCCAGGCCGATCTCGACACCAATGTCAACGGCGTCGTCTGGGTCACCAGCGCGTACCTGCTCACCTACGCCGTCCCGCTGCTGATCACCGGCCGGCTGGGCGACAAGTTCGGACCCAAGACGATGTACCAACTCGGACTCGCGGTCTTCATCGTGGCGAGTCTCTGGTGCGGTCTGTCGTCGTCGATCGGCGAACTGATCGCGGCGCGCGCACTGCAGGGCGTCGGCGCGGCACTCATCACCCCGCAGACGATGGCGCTGATCACGCGGATCTTCCCGGCCGAGAAGCGCGGTGCCGCAATGGGAGTGTGGGGCACCGTCGCCGGTGTCGCGACACTGGTCGGCCCGTTGCTCGGCGGTGTGCTGACCGACGCCTTCGGCTGGGAGTGGATCTTCTTCGTCAACCTGCCGGTCGGCGTTGTCGGTCTCGTCCTCGCCGCCGTCCTCGTACCCCGGGTCAGCACCAACGACCACCAGTTCGACTGGGTCGGTGTCGCGCTCTCCGCCGTCGGCCTGTCCGCGCTGGTCTTCGGCATCCAGGAGGGGGAGACCTTCGACTGGGACGCCTGGATCTGGGTGCTCATCGTCGGCGGCCTGGCGATCCTCGCGCTCTTCGTCTACTGGCAGTCCCGGATCCGTACCGAGCCACTGGTCCCGCTGTCGCTGTTCCGTGACCGCAACTTCTCCCTGTCGACCATCGGCATCGCGTCGATGGGATTCGCGGTGTCGGGGATGATGATCCCGCTGACCTTCTATCTCCAGCTCGTCGGCGGGATGTCGCCCACCGAGTCCGCGGTTGTCCTGGTGCCGATGGCCGTGCTGACCGGTGTCCTGGCCCCGATCGTCGGCCGGTTGGTCGACCGCATCCATCCAAGGACCATCGTCTCGTCGGCGTTGCTGCTGAACGCGATCGCGACCGCCTGGCTGGGTTTCGTCGCACGTCCGGAGACCCCGGTCTGGCTGATCGTCGTGCCGCTGTGCCTGATGGGTGTCGCCTCGGCCGGTATCTGGGCGCCGCTGGCGGCGACCGCCACCCGCAACCTGCCGTGGCACCAGGCCGGTGCCGGTGCCGGCGTGTACAACACACTGCGGGTCATCGGTTCGGTCCTCGGCGCGGCGATGATCGGGGCACTCCTGCAGACCCGGCTCGCGGCCGAGCTGCCCGGCATCGACGCCGAGAACGCGCAGGACGGCGCGGCGGGACAGCTGCCGGAGTTTCTCCGCGAGGGCTTCGCCACCGCCATGGGCCAGTCGCTCTACTTGCCCGCGGCCGCGCTGCTGGTCGGCGTCGTCGCGACGTTCTTCTTCGTCCGGCCCGCGCACCAGAAGGTCCCGCCGCAGGTCGTCGACCCGCAGGTGGTGGGTACCGAGGCCCGGTGATCTGACCCGGTGTTGCGAGGGCGCGGGTGCCGGCGAGCGCGCGTCCCACGATCTGTCGGGACCCGACCGTAAGGTTGCGCCCATGCGGATCGTGCACACCTCCGACTGGCACCTGGGCCGGACGTTCCACGGGGTCGAGTTGCTCGCGGACCAGCGCCGTGCGCTGTCGCATCTGGCCGCCCTGGTGACCGCGGAATCCGCCGACGTCGTGATCGTCGCCGGTGACGTCTACGATCGGTCGGTCCCGTCCGCGGACGCGGTCCGGGTGTACGACGAAGGCCTGGCCGAGATCGCCGCTGCGGGAGCGCAGATCGTCGTCACCTCGGGTAATCACGATTCGCCCACCCGTCTCGGTGCCGGCTCGGGGTTCGCCGCAGCCGGCGGACTGCACCTGCGGACCTCGATCGCCGACATCGACCGGCCGGTCGTCCTCTCCGACACCCACGGAGACGTCGCGTTCTACGGCATCCCGTATCTCGAACCCGACACCGCACGACGCCACCTCGGCGTGGAGTCGGTCGGCGGGCACACCGCCGTACTCGACGCCGCGATGTCGCGGGTCCGCGCCGACCTCGCCGCGCGCCGGGTCCGGTCGGTCGTCGTGGCGCACGCCTTCGTCAGCGGTGCGGCGGCGTCCGGGTCGGAACGCTCGATCAGTGTCGGCGGTGTCGAAACCGTTCCCGCCGAGACGTTCTCGGGAGCCGACTATGTCGCCCTGGGGCACCTGCACTCGCCGCAGCGGGTCACCGACACCGTCCGCTACAGCGGTTCGCTGCTGCCGTATTCCTTCGGCGAGCGGACGCATCGCAAGGCGGCGCTGGTGATCGATCTCGACGCCGACGGTGTCGCGGAGGTCCGTGCGCACGAGCTGCCCGTCGTTCGTGAGTTGAGCTCCCTCACCGGCATTCTCGGCGATCTGCTGACCGATGAGCAGTACGAGGCGGCGCAGGACCACTACGTCGAGGTGACGCTCACCGACCCGGTCCGCCCCACCGATGCGATGCGTCGCCTGCGCGAGCGCTTCCCGTACGCGGTCCATGTGCAGTGGGAGCGTCCGCATTCCGGCTCCGGGGTCGACTACCGGTCCCGTGTGCGGGGGCGGACCGACGCCGAGATCGTCGCCTCGTTCATCTCCGACGTGCGCGACGAGCCGACGAAGGGGGAGCGGGTTCTCCTCGAGCGCGCGCTCCGCACGGTGGTCGGCGAGCCCGAATCCGACGCCGCCGAACTGACCCTGTTCGACCTCGAGACGATCGTCGCGGAGTCGGCGTGAGGCTGCACCGCCTGCGGGTCCGCGCGTTCGGTCCGTTCGCCGAGGAGATCACCGTCGATTTCGACGACCTCGGCGGCGACGGGTTGTTCCTGTTGCACGGGCAGACCGGCGCGGGTAAGACGACGATCCTCGACGCAGTCGCGTTCGCGCTGTTCGGGCGGGTGCCGGGCGTGCGCGACACCAATCGGCGTCTGCACTCGGATCACTCTGCGTCCGAAGAGATCCCGGAGGTCGAGCTCGAGGCCACCATCGCTTCTCGTCGACTCCGGATCACGCGGTCCCCGGAGCACGAGCGACCCAAGAAGCGTGGCGACGGCACCCGCAAGGTGAATGCCCGGGCGACGCTGATGTGGGTCGACGGGTCGGGACCCGACCTGACCCGTATCCCCGAGATCGGCGACGCCGTGGTCCGGCTGCTCGGTATGAGTGCCGATCAGTTCTTCCAGGTGGTCCTGTTGCCGCAGGGCGACTTCGCCCGGTTTCTGCGTGCGCATTCCGACGAGCGGGAGGCATTGCTGGAGAGGCTGTTCGACACCGAGCGCTTCGGCGATCTCGAGGAGTGGCTGCGCGATCGGGCCCGGGAAAGTGCCGCCAGACTGACCGAACAGACCGCGGTGCTCGACCGGGTCGCCGGTCAGATCGTGGCGGTCGGCGGCGCCGAACCGACCGCTGAACCCGACTTCGACTGGGCGCGAGAATGTCTCGACCGTGCGCGGGCGGTCGCGGAGCGCGCCCTGCTCGAGTCGGGTGCGGCGCAGGCAGCCGCGGATCAGGCACAGGCCGCGTACGAGAGCGGGCGCCGGGTCGCCGAGCTGCGGCGGCGGGGCAGTCAGGCCGCCGGCCGTCTGGCCCGGCTGGCCGCCGGTGAGGCGGAGTTGACGGGCGCGGCGGACGCGCGCCGGCTCGCGCTGCGGGCGGCTCCGATCGTGCCGCTCGCCGATGATTCCGATCGGGTGGCCGGCGAGCTCGCGGCCGCGGAGCAGGCGGAGGCCCGTGCGCGAGCGGAACTGGGCGAGCTGCCGGAGGGTGGGGCACTGTGCGCCGCCGCAACGGACGAGGACCTCGACGCGCGCCTGGATGCGGCGATCGACCGCTGGACCGAGGAGTCGGGGCGGTGGGAACCGCTGGCGGAGCGCGCCGCACAGCGACCGGCGCTCATCACCGAGATCGACGGACTCGATGCGACGATCGCCGACGCCGAGCGTCGCGTCGCGCAGACGCGTGCGTCGCTCGATGCGGCGCCGGGCCGACGTGCCGAGGCCGTCGCCGCGCTCCAGGCGGCGGGAGACCTGCGCATGCAGGCCCCCAGGTTGCGGGCCGAGCGTGACGAACTGCGTCGTGTGCGCGACGCCGTGACCGACCGGGACGAGGTTCTCGTCCGGTTCGCGGCGGCCGAGAGGGACCTGCTCGACGCCCGGGATGCGCACGCCGCTGCGCGCGAGCGAGTGCTCGACGCGCGCGAACGTCGCCTCGCCGGGATGGCGGTGGAACTGGCGGGCGAGCTCGTCGACGGTGAGCCGTGCGTCGTGTGTGGGTCGGCCGAGCATCCGCGACCGGCAGTCGAGGACAGCGACGCACCGGCCGAGGGCGTCGCCGCGGACGAGGCGGAGGCAGCTGCGGCCGAGGAGCGTGCGAGCGCGATCAAGGCCATCGCCCAGTCCGCGGTGGCGGCTTTGACCGAGCGCCGCACGCATCTCGACGCCGTCATCGGTGGCGCCGACCCCGACACCGTCGATGCCGACCTCGCCCGTGTGAGCGCCGAACTCGCGGCCGCGGAGCGGGCCGCGTCCCGACTGCCTTCGCTGCAGACGGCCGTCGATCGGATCGACGCCGAGCTCGACGCGTGGCGCTCCACCATCGCCGACACCGAGTCGGCGCAGGCCGCCCGCCGGGAACGCGTGAACTCGTTGCGACAGAACGTCATCGAGCTCGACGCTGCGGTCCGGGAGGCGACCGGCGGGCGGGGCGGCGTCGCCGAGCGTCGTCGCGAACTGGCCGACTTGATCCGTCGCACACGCCGTTTTCGCGACGCCCGCCAGGCGGCCGCGCGTGCGCGGGACCGCGTCATCGAGGCCACGGACCGGCTGTCCTCGGCATGCGCCGACGCCGGATTCGCCGACCTCGCCGCGGTGCGCGCGGCGTTCGCACCGGATACTCGGATCGCGGCGTGGGACTCGATGCTGCAGGAGGCCGCGAGTCTGCGGGCCGCAGCGGAGGAGACCCTCGCCGACGAGGACGTACGCGCTGCGATGTCGGCCCCCGAGCCGGATCTCGAACACCTCACCGCCGAGCGGGATGCCACCGGCCGACGCCGCGACGCCGCCGCGAAGCAGCACGCCGTGGCCGGTCGGCAGATGGCAGGTCTGGAGGACTACGTCACCCAGTTCTGGGCCGCCCTCGACGCACTGGCGCCGATGCAGGCACGCCACGCCGAACTCCAGGGGCTGGCCGAACTGGTCAGCGGGCGCGGGCAGAATTCCCGTCGGATGTCGTTGCGCTCGTATGTGCTGGCCGCGCGCCTCGACGAGGTGCTCGTCGCCGCCTCCGGTCGGCTTCGCGAGATGTCCTCGGGCCGTTACGAGTTCGTCCACACCGATGCGGCGGGTGTCCGGGGCCGGCGCGGCGGCCTGGGGATCGAGGTGCGCGATGAGTACACCGGCGCGCTGCGCCCGACGACGACGCTGTCTGGCGGCGAGACGTTCTTCGCCTCGTTGGCGCTCGCACTCGGGCTCGCCGACGTCGTCTCCGCGGAGTCCGGCGGACGGGTGCTCGACACCATCTTCATCGACGAGGGATTCGGCACGCTCGATCCCGAGGCGCTCGACCTCGTCATGGGCGTCCTCGACGACCTGCGGACGGGTGGGCGTGTCGTCGGCGTCGTGAGCCACGTCGACGAACTGCGGGCGCGAATCCCGGCCCAATTGCACGTTCTGCGTGGCGAGCACGGGTCGTCGGTGCGCGTCCAGAGTCCGCTCGGCATCTCATGAGCTGCCCGATTGGGCTTGTCGGAGAACAGTGCGCTAGGCTGAGTCCCGCCCGATGAGCCCCCGTAGCTCAGGGGATAGAGCGTCTGCCTCCGGAGCAGAAGGCCGCAGGTTCGAATCCTGCCGGGGGCACCAGTGCCACAGAAGCGCCACGTGGTATCAGAAGCGTCGGTTACAACCGGCGCTTTTTGCCTCAGGTGGCGCTCGTGGCAGCAGTTGTGGACGTCCCGGCCCTACACGTACGGCTCGGTGAGCATCTCCAGCAACTGACCCGACGGGTCCTTGAAGTACACCCGTCGGCCCTCCTCGGTCGAGATCTCGCCGGGGCGACGCATCTGCGGATCGGCCCAGTGGTCGACGCCCCGACGACGCAGCGCGTCATACCCGCGATCGAAGTCGGCGGCGTCCATGAGGAACGCCATGTGAATCGGTTCGGCGACCGGTGCCGGTGCGAACTGCAACAGCGTGTCGTCGTCGAGGAGGATGTTGACGAACGGGCCCCAACCGGGGGCCGGCCGCGCGCCGAGAACCTCGAGGTAGAAGTCGGCGGATCCCTGTGGATCGTGAGCACCGATGATGATGTGATTGAAACTGACTGGCATGACGAAACTTTCGTCCCGGCGCCTCCATGCCTGACGCGGTCCGCCACCGGCACGCGACGCTGGGGCAGAGCCTGCCACAGTCTCATCGGAATCGCCACAATCTCCACGCACGGGTGGTGTCGTGCCAATAGTCTTCATCCTGTGCTGAACCGATGGAGACAACGCGACGACTTTGCACCGGACCTGCGCACGATCGCCCTGATCGCGCCGGCGCAGCTCGTGTCGCCCCGGACGCTCCCCGTGGCCCGGCGGATCTCCCGCATTCGCAACGGCCGGGCGCCCGTCACCACCGCGACCACTCCGAACGGCGTCGAGGTCCGCGTGTTCCGGCCCGCCCACTCCTCGGGACGCCTGCCCGGGCTCCTGTGGATCCATGGCGGTGGGTATGTCCTCGGGAGCGCCGCGCAGGATGATCACTGGGCCCGGAGGATGTCCGAGCGCGTCGGCATCGAGGTGGTGTCCGTCGACTACCGGTTGGCCCCGGAGCATCCGTATCCAGCGGCGATCGACGACTGCTTCGATGCACTGCGTTGGATGGTCGACCAGCCCGACATCGACACGACGCGACTTGCGATCGGGGGTAACAGCGCCGGCGGGGGACTGGCCGCCGCACTGGCTTTTCGGGCACGTGATGCCGGGGTGGATCTGCGGTTGCAACTGTTGACCTACCCGATGCTCGACGACCGCACACGCGCGCCCGATCCGCACCACCGGCTCTGGAACGCCTCGGCCAACGTCTTCGGGTGGACCAGCTACCTCGGTGACGCGGACAGGCAGGAGGCGGTCCCAGCGCGCCGTACCGACCTCGCCGGGTTGCCGTCCGCGTGGATCGGGGTCGGCACCCTCGACCTGTTCGCCGCGGAGGACCGCGACTTCGCCGAACGGCTTCGCGCGGCGGGCGTCGAGTGCCGAATCGACGAGGTGCCCGGCGCATTTCACGGCTTCGATCTGGTCGCGCCGAGAACATCGATCGCACAGGACTTCTTCGCCCGGCAGTGCGACGCGGTCCGCCGAGCTCTCGCGCATGACTGAACCGGCCGGGTCTCAGCCGGCTGTCGGTATCTCGATGCGTCGCAATGGGTCACCGCCGTCGACGAACAACACCCCGTCCGGTCGCAGCGCCCCGGCCACCGCCCGCACAGCCGCGTCGTAGAGCGCGGGGTGTCGCCCGTCGAGGGCGCCGACCCGTAGCGCGAACGCCACATCGAACGGGGGCCGGGCGTCGAGTACGAAGTCCTCGACCGCGCTGCAGTCGATCTCGAGCCGGTCCGGACCCAGACCGTCGGCCGCTGCGGCACGACGAGCGGCGCTCACGGCTCGCGGCGACCGGTCGATACCCAGCACGAACCCCCTCGGGCCGAGGCGACGTGCCACCTCGCGTGCGGCCGCCCCGGGGCCGCAACCGATCTCGAGCACTCGCAGACCGGGTCTCAGCGGTAGCGCGTCGACGGCGTCGGCGAGTCGTGACGAGAGCATTCTCCGGGCGGCTCAGTTCATCGGAAGCGGTTGTGCACCACGTAGTGCCAGCATCTGGGTGATGATGGAGATCTCCTTGTCCTGGGTCCGCTTCATGCTCGCGGCCAGGTCGCGGACGTAGGGCTGCTCGACGTTGGCCGGGTCGGCGGCGTACTCCATCATGTGCAGACCGCCCTCGTGGTGGCGCAGCATCAACTGCAGGAACCGGATGTCGACCTCGGGCCCCCGCATCGCGCGGAACTGCTCCATCTCGGTCGACGTCGCCATCCCCGGCATCGCCGGTTGCTCGGCGTCGGATGCGTCCGCGTCAGGGGCAGGCGCACCGGACGGCGGCATCGACATGTCGCCGTGGTCCGTGCTGCCGTGATCACCGTCCCCGTGGTCCATACTGCCGTGGTCCGTGCTGCCGTGGTCATGACTGCCGTCGGTGTGATCCGCGGGATCGGAGTGGTCGTGCCCGGTGTCCGAGCCCCCGTGACCCATCCACGCCATGGTCGGGCCGGGATTGGTGACGGGCTGACCCCAACGTGTCAGCCAGGACTGCATCTGGCCGATCTCGTTGCTCTGGGCGGTGAGGATGTCGAAGGCCATGCTCCGCACCTCGGGGTCGGTGCCGTGTTCGAGTTCGATGGCCGCGAGCTCGACACCCTGCTCGTGGTGGCGGGTCATGTCCTGGGCGAAGCCGACGGCCGCCGAGTTCGGTGCGGGCGACGCCTCGCCGGTGGCGTCGTCGGCGAGGCTGGCCTGGATGAGCAGGCCGAGGCCGACACCGAAGAGCAGCAGGGCGGCGCCACCCAGCGCGAGAAGCAGCCGGGGTCGAGTCGACGGCTCGACAGTGTCATCGGGAGACCCGGGAGACCCGGGAGTCGTTGGCTCGTCCGCGGAGTCGGGCCGATCGCTGCTGTCGGTCATCGCTGGGTCCTCGTCGTCTCGTCGGGTCCGGCCCGATCGGTTGCCTGGCCTGCTGGTCGGAGGCGAACCGTGTCAGCCCGCGGGCGTCGGGTTGCCGCTGCCACCGTCCATCGGGACCGCGTCGGGACCGGGCTCGCCCTGGTCGGCCGGCGGGGGATTCGACGGATCGAAACCGGGGATGGCGGTACAGGTGGCCTGGGTCTCCGGGTACGCGGCGGTCTGCGGATTCTCCGGGTACACACCGGGCATCATGTTGCGGCGCAACGCGGTGATGAACTGGTTGAGTCGCGGATCGCCGGCGGAGTCCAGCTTGAGCTGGTGTCCCCAGCTCTGCAGCGACACCGGCTTGTCGAGTCCGGGATAGGGCGACAGGAACAGGTACTGCTCACCGCGGACGAGCCGCTTGAGGTAGTCGAGGTCGTCGGGCGAGACCGTGTCGGGGTTGTAGGTGATCCACACCGCACCGTGTTCGAGCGCGTGTACGGCGTTCTCCGAGCGCAGCGGATTGGGGTAGACGACGCCGGTACAGGTCGCCCAGATCTCGTCATGGGGACCGCCGAACGGCGGCGACTGGTCATAGGCGACGCGCTGGTTGGCGGTGACGTGGCGGGCGGCCTCGTAGTACTGCTTGGTGACGCCGGGGATGTCGGCCGCCGGGTCCGGATTCTGCGGTGAGGGCACGAACTCGGACACCGTCTCGACGGCGACGTCGTCGCGTTGTTCGGCGCGCTGCTCGTTGAACTTGGGGACGAGATAGATCGCGAGACCCGCGATGAGACCGATGACCACCACGACGGCGCCGATCAGCATCCAGTCGACCTGCCGTCCCGTCGCCGTGGGAACGGATCCGGCTCGTTTGCGGGACTTGGGGACGTTCGCCCCTGGTTTGCGCGCCATTGACTTCTTTCCTCATCCGACTGCGGACGCCGGGCGGGCGGGCGGGCGGAATGGCCCGGCGCGCGCACGGCGCCCACGAGTGTACTGGTGGGCCCGGCCGGTCGAGCGGGGTGCGATTGTCGGTGTTGCGGCCGCGGCCAATAGGATGGTGTCCTGTGACTCCCGCCGACCTGGCCGCGCTGCTGCGCGCCGTGACCCTGACCGTGGTCCGTGACCGCGGACTGGACGAGAACCTGGTGCCCGACTCCATCGTCGTCGAGCGCCCCCGTCACGCTGACCACGGCGATTATTCCACCAACGTCGCCCTGCAGATGGGCAAACGACTCGGCGTGAATCCGCGGGAACTCGCAGGCTGGCTCGCGGAGGCGTTCGCGGCGACCGACGGCATCGCGAAGTCCGAGATCGCCGGCCCCGGCTTCGTCAACGTCTGGCTCGGCGCCGCCGCACAGAACACCGTCGTCGCTGCCGTCCTCGAGCAGGGCGAGTCCTACGGGCGGGGCGACGAACTCGCGGGCTCGATCATCAACCTCGAATTCGTCTCGGCCAACCCGACCGGACCGATTCACCTCGGTGGTACGCGCTGGGCCGCCGTCGGCGATGCCCTCGGACGAGTGCTCGCAGCCCGTGGCGGAGCGGTCACGCGGGAGTACTACTTCAATGACCACGGCGCCCAGATCGACCGGTTCGCCCGGTCCCTGGAGGCGGCCGCACTGGGTGACCCGACCCCCGAAGACGGGTACGCGGGTGACTACATCGCCGACATCGCGGCGAAGGTCGTGGAAACGGTCCCCGACGTGCTGTCGCAGCCCGAGGCCGACCGACTCGAGACGTTCCGCTCGGTCGGGGTGGACCTGATGTTCACCCACATCAAGCAGAGCCTGCACGACTTCGGCACCGACTTCGACGTCTTCACCCACGAGGACAAGATGTTCGCCACCGGGCTGGTCGACGAGTGCATCGGCGAGCTCAAGGCCAACGGCAATCTCTACGAGAAGGACGGCGCATGGTGGCTGCGGTCCACCGAGTTCGGTGACGACAAGGACCGCGTCGTCCTCAAGAGCGACGGCAACGCGGCCTACATCGCGGGCGACATCGCCTACTACCGGGACAAGCGCAACCGCGGGTTCAATCTCTGCATCTACATGCTCGGCGCCGATCATCACGGGTACATCAGCCGGCTCAAGGCGGCCGCCGCGGCGCTGGGCGACGACCCGGCCACCGTCGAGGTGCTGATCGGCCAGATGGTCAACCTCGTCCGCGACGGCAAACCGGTGCGCATGAGCAAGCGTGCGGGCACGGTCATCACCCTCGACGACCTCGTCGACGCCGTGGGCGTCGACGGCGCGCGCTACTCCCTCATCCGCTCGTCGGTCGACGTCAACATCGACATCGATCTCGACCTGCTGACGAAGCAGTCGAACGACAACCCGGTGTACTACGTGCAGTACGCCCACGCCCGGATGTCGGCGCTGGCCCGCAACGCGGCCGATCTCGGCGTCGTGTCATCGCTGGATCATCTCGACCTTCTCGACGATGCCGCCGAGGGTGAATTGATCCGCACCATCGGTGATTTCGACGATGTGGTCGCGACCGCGGCCACCCTGCGCGAGCCTCACCGGGTGTGTCGCTACCTCGAGGTCCTGGCCGGTACCTACCACCGCTTCTACGCCAAGTGCCGCGTCCTGCCGCAGGGCGACGAGGAACCGGCGGACATCCACCGAGCCCGGCTCGCCTTGTGCGAGGCCACCCGTCAGGTTCTGGCCAACGGCCTGCGCCTGGTCGGCGTCACCGCACCGGAGCAGATGTGAACGCCCACCCGGCCGGCCCCCGGCACGCCGAGTTGCTCGCCGCGCCGCACCTCGCCGAGCGCCCGAACGACCCCGCCGTGCTCGCGGCGATCCCCGCGCAGGTGTGGCCGCGCAACGCATCCCGCGACGACTCGGGTGAGCTGCGGCTCGCCGGCGTGCCGGTGAGTGAACTCGCCGCGGAGTTCGGGACACCCGCCTTTGTCGTCGATGAGGCCGACTTCCGCTCGCGGTGCCGGGACATGATGGCCGCGTTCGGTCCGTACGGACGAGTGCACTACGCGTCGAAGGCCTTCCTGTGCACCGAGATCGCGCGCTGGGTCGAGGACGAGGGCCTCTCCCTCGACGTCTGCAGCGGCGGCGAACTCGCCATCGCCCTGCGCGCCGGCTTCCCGCCGGAGCGGATCGCGTTGCACGGCAACAACAAGAGCGTCGACGAGTTGCGCGCCGCTGTCGATGCCGGGATCGGGCATGTGGTCCTCGACTCGTTGATCGAGATCGAACGGCTCGACACCGTCGCCCGCGAACGCGGTGTCGTCGCCGATGTGCTGGTGCGCGTGACCGTCGGTGTCGAGGCGCACACGCACGAGTTCATCTCGACCGCGCACGAGGACCAGAAGTTCGGGTTCTCGCTCGCCGGCGGAGTCGCGATGGAGGCCATCCGGCGGGTCTTCGCCACCGACAACCTGCGCCTCGTCGGCCTGCACAGTCACATCGGGTCGCAGATCTTCGACATGGATGGTTTCGAACTCGCCGCCCATCGGGTGCTGGGACTCCTCCGCGACGTCGTGGGCGAGTTCGGCGTCGAGAAGACCTCCCAGATGTCGATCGTGGATCTCGGTGGGGGACTGGGGATCTCGTATCTCCCCGAGGAGCGCCCACTGCCGGTGGAGAAGGTTGCCGAGACGCTGGCCGCGATCGTCGAACGGGAGTCGGCGGCCGTCGGACTGCCGATGCCGATCATCGCCGTCGAACCCGGCCGCGCGATCGCCGGCCCCGGTACGGTCACGCTGTATCGCGTCGGGACGGTGAAGGACGTGGCACTCGGTGGCGGGGCCGTGCGACGCTATGTCTCGGTCGACGGCGGGATGAGCGACAACATCCGTACCGTCCTCTACGACGCCGAATACGACGTTCGGCTCGTGTCCCGGGTGTCGCAGGCGCGGGCTGTGGTCTGCCGCGTCGTCGGAAAGCACTGCGAGAGCGGCGACATCGTGATCAAGGACTGCTGGCTGCCCGAGGATCTCGGACCCGGTGACCTGATCGCGGTGGCGGCGACCGGCGCCTACTGCTACTCGATGTCGAGCCGGTACAACATGACCATGAGACCGCCCGTGGTGGCGGTAGCCGACGGGAACGCTCGGTTGCTGCTGCGCCGGGAGACCATCGACGACTTCCTCAGCCTGGAGGTGGGCCTGTGACCGGACCAGTGGAGAACCCAAGCAGCGCAACCGAGGCGGACCCGCGCACCATCGGTGTCGCGGTACTCGGCATGGGTAACGTCGGCGCCGAGGTGGTGCGCATCATCACCGACAACGCCGCCGATCTCCGTGCGCGGGTCGGAGCGCCGGTGGAGATCCGTGGGGTCGCGGTGCGAGACCTGGGGCGTACGCGCAAGGTCGCGCAGGATCTGCTGACCGACGATCCGGCATCCCTCGTCGCCCGCGACGACGTCGACATCGTCGTCGAGCTGATGGGTGGCATCGACCCGGCCCGCGGCCTGATCCGTTCCGCGCTCGAGAGCGGCAAGTCGGTCGTCACCGCCAACAAGGCGCTGCTCGCCGAGTACACCGGCGAACTCGCAACCGCCGCCGCCGAGGCCAAGGTCGACCTGTACTTCGAGGCCTCGGTCGCAGGTGCCATCCCGGTCATCCGGCCGCTGATGCAGTCGCTGGCCGGGGACACCGTCGAGCGGGTCAACGGAATCGTCAACGGCACCACCAACTTCATCCTCTCCGCAATGGACGAGACGGGTGCCGACTACGCCGACACCCTGGCGGAGGCCGGCCGGCTCGGATACGCCGAAGCCGATCCCACGGCCGATGTCGAGGGTTACGACGCCGCGGCCAAGGCGGCCATCCTCGCCTCGATCGCCTTCCACACCCGGGTGACGGCAGCCGACGTGCACCGCGAGGGCATCTCGTCGGTCACCGCCGCCGACCTGGCTGCGGCCAAGAAGTTCGACTGCACGATCAAACTGCTCTCGATCTGCGAGCGGGTCCGCGATGCCTCCGGCTCGCAACGGATCTCGGCACGCGTGTACCCCGCGCTCATTCCGCTGACCCATCCGCTGGCGACGGTGAACGGCGCGTTCAACGCCGTCGTCGTGGAGGCCGAGAACGCCGGCCGGCTGATGTTCTACGGCCAGGGCGCCGGGGGTGCGCCGACGGCGTCGGCAGTTCTCGGTGACATGGTCATGGCAGCGCGAAATCGCGTGCACGGTGGGCGTGGACCGCTCGAGTCGACGTACGCATCGCTGCCCGTCGCCCCGATCGACGACATCTTCACCCGCTACTACATCTCCATGCGGGTGGCGGACCGGCCGGGTGTGCTCGCGCAGGTGGCGGGCGAGTTCACGAAGCGATCGGTGAGCATCGCCGCGGTGCGCCAGGAGGGCGCGGGCGACGACGCCCGGCTGATCGTGGTGACCCACCGCGCGCCCGACCGTGCGCAATCGGATTGTGTTGCGGCGCTTGAAGACATGGACGCCGTCATCAAGGTGTCGAGTGTGTTGCGATTGGAAGGTACCGATGACTGAAGCGACTCCTACGCCCGTGCACCGCGCGTGGCCGGGCCTGATCGAGGCTTACCGGTCGCGGCTGCCCGTCGGTGACGACTGGAAGGTCGTCACCCTGCTCGAGGGCGGTACCCCGCTGATCAGTGCGCCGCACCTGTCGTCGCTGACCGGTTGCGAGGTGTACCTGAAGGTCGAGGGCCTCAACCCGACCGGGTCGTTCAAGGACCGCGGTATGACGATGGCCGTCAGCAACGCGGTCAACAACGGCAAGACCGCCGTCCTGTGCGCCTCGACCGGCAACACCTCGGCGTCGGCCGCCGCGTACGCCACCCGGGCCGGTATCACCTGCGCGGTGCTGATCCCGCAGGGCAAGATCGCGATGGGCAAGCTCGCGCAGGCGGTCATGCACGGCGCCAAGATCATCCAGGTCGAGGGCAACTTCGACGACTGTCTCGAACTCGCGCGCAAGGCGACCGCCGAGTTCACCGAGATCGAACTCGTGAACTCGGTGAACCCGGCCCGGATCGAGGGCCAGAAGACCGCAGCCTTCGAGATCGTCGACGTGCTGGGCCGGGCCCCCGACGTCCACGCGCTGCCGGTCGGGAACGCGGGCAACATCACCGCGTACTGGAAGGGCTACACCGAGTATCACGCGGACGGTGTGTCGTCGTCGGTGCCGCGCATGCTCGGGGTGCAGGCCGCGGGCGCCGCACCACTGGTGAACGGTGCGCCGGTGAAAGAGCCGGAGACCATCGCCACCGCCATCCGCATCGGGTCCCCGGCGTCCTGGAACCAGGCCGTCGCCGCGAAAGACGAGTCGAACGGCCAATTCCGTGCGGCCACCGACGAAAAGCTGCTCGAGGCCTACCGTCTCATCGCCGGCAGAGAAGGCGTCTTCGTCGAGCCGGCGTCGGCCGCCAGCGTCGCGGGTCTGCTCGCGGCCAGTGCCGACGGCTGGATCGAACCGGGGTCGACCGTGGTGTGCACCGTCACCGGCAATGGACTGAAGGACCCCGACACCGCGCTGGCGGGCATCCCGGCGGTCGAGGCCATTCCGGTGGACCCGGTGGCGGTCGCGAATGCTCTCGGTGTCGGCTGACGGGGCCGGCCGTCCGGTCGTCGGATCCGACGCGGACGGTGATGTGACCGGGTCTGCGAGTGTCGCGGGTACGGTGCCGGCCGGACTCTCGACGAGGGTCCGGGTGCCGGCTTCCAGTGCGAACCTCGGGCCCGGATTCGACTGTCTCGGTATGGCCCTGGGGATCTACGACGAGGTGATCGTCGAGACCGTGCCGACCGGCGTGACCCTCGAGGTAGAGGGTGAGGGCGCCGGCGACGTGCCCCGCGACGAATCGCACCTCGTCGTGCGGGCGCTGAACCGGGGGCTGGCACACGCCGGACTCCGGGCTCCTGGTCTGAAGTTGCGTTGCGTCAACCAGATCCCGCACTCGCGCGGTCTGGGCTCGTCGGCCGCCGCCGCGGTGTCGGGTCTGGCCGCCGCATCGGGCCTGATCTCGGCCGCCGGCCTGGGACCCGGGCTGTCGCACGACGAACTCGTGCAGCTGTCCAGCGAATTCGAGGGTCATCCCGACAACGCCGCGGCGAGTGTGCTCGGCTCGGCCGTGGTCACGTGGACCGAATCGGCCGACGGCGTCGCGTCGTTTCACGCGCATCGGCTCACGGTGCACCCCGACATCTGCGCGACTGTCTTCATCCCCGACACCGAGTCGTCGACGTCCTTCACCCGTGGACTGCTGCCGGAGTCGGTACCGCGCGCCGACGCCGTGTTCAACCTGAGCCGCTCGGCCCTCGCCGTCGTCGCACTGACAGCCGACCCGCGCAACCTCATGGCTGCGTCGCAGGACCGCCTGCACCAGCCGTACCGGGCCTCGGCGATGGCGCCGACGAGTGACCTCGTGACCGCGTTGCGCGCGCGGGGACATGCGGCGACGGTGTCGGGCGCCGGACCGACGGTCCTCGTGCTGGGTTCCGCGCCGGTACCGGCCGACATCCGTCAGCTGGCGCAGGGCCTCGGGTTCGATGCCCGGTCGGTCGCCGTCGCGGGCGGCGTCGAGATCTCCGTCGGCTGACCGGCGTCGTTCGACACCGGGTACACGGGCCGTCGCGCGCTCGTTTGGCGCTCTCGGCGTGTTGCCCCTATCATGCGAACGGGGTTACCATATTCTGGTCTAGCCGCGCAGGCGCGTCCTGCCGCTTCTCATCCTTCACCGATCGGAGATGACCGGCTGTGTATCCGGGCCGGGGTCATGGATCTCTGTCGACGGTGCCGAAGCGCAGGTTTTCGTAGCACGCTCGCAGCGGACCGCACATTCTCACCGTCCACCGCGGACGGACTCCCTAGCGCACCCAAGCAGGGAAACGTAGACCTCACGCAGTTCTTGTCTGCGGGAGGAACGAAAGGACTTCCGTGACCGATACGGACCTGATCACCGCACCTGCCGAGCAGGAATCCGCGGGTTCGGCCGGCCCCGACTCGGGACGACCGGCCACCAAGACACGTGCACGCACCGGGCTGTCCGGCATGGTGCTCAGCGAACTGCGGACGGTCGCCGGTGAACTCGGCATCAAGGGCACCTCCGGGATGCGCAAGGGCGATCTGATCGCCGCCATCAAGGAACGTCAGGCGGGCGGCGACGCCCCCACCGCGAAGAGTGCCCCGGCCCGGTCGAGGGCCGGCTCGTCGAAGTCGACCATCGCGACCGAGGACCAGTTGACCATCGGCGATTCCCCGGCGCCTGCCGGTGCGGACACGACCGAGAAGGCCGACGCCCCCCGGGGCGGGACGCGCACCTCACGCGGGGGAAAGAAGGCCGCCGCAGCAGACGCGCCGGCCGAGGCGTCCTCCGCCGGCAGCGCGACGGCCGACGGTTCCGAGACCGCGAACACCCAGAACGCGAACACCCAGAACGCGAACACCCAGACCGGCAACCCCAGGAGCGGCGCCGCCGCGACCGATGCGGCGACGACCGACGCCCAGGCCGGGGAAGTGCCCAAGGGCGGCAACGCCTCCGAGACCGACTCGGCGGAGACCGGCGGGGGTCGTGACCGACGCCGTGGGCGTGACGGGGCGGGCGATGCCGCGGGCGAGTCCGATGGTGGTGAGCAGCGCAATCGCCGCAACCGCAACCAGAACCGCGACAACCAGAATCGCGACAACCAGAATCGCGACGGCGGTCAGAATCGCGACAAGCAGAACCGCGACGGCGGTCAGAACCGCGACAACCAGAACCGGGACGGCGGCCAGAATCGCGACAACCAGAACCGCGATGGGGGCCCGGACCGCGATGACGACGGCGAGGGCGGCGGGCGCCGGCGCGGCCGTCGGTTCCGTGAGCGTCGCCGCGGACAGAACCGCGACACCCCGAACGAGCCCCAGGTCTCCGACGACGACGTGTTGCAGCCCGTCGCAGGCATCCTCGACGTGCTCGACAACTACGCGTTCGTGCGTACGTCGGGCTACCTCGCCGGTCCGAACGACGTCTATGTGTCGATGAACCTCGTTCGCAAGAACGGACTTCGCCGCGGTGATGCGATCACCGGGGCGGTGAAGGTGCCACGCGAGGGCGACCAGCAGAACCAGCGTCAGAAGTTCAACCCGCTGGTGCGCCTGGACACCATCAACGGCGGCGACGTCGAGACTGCCAAGCGCCGTCCCGAGTTCAACAAGCTCACCCCGCTGTACCCGAATCAGCGTCTCCGGCTGGAGACCACTCCCGATCGGCTCGACACTCGGGTCATCGACCTGATCATGCCGATCGGCAAGGGGCAGCGCGCCCTGATCGTGTCGCCGCCCAAGGCCGGTAAGACGACGATCCTGCAGGACATCGCCAACGCGATCGCCACCAACAATCCGGAATGCCACCTCATGGTCGTCCTCGTCGACGAGCGTCCCGAGGAGGTCACCGACATGCAGCGTTCGGTCAAGGGCGAGGTCATCGCGTCGACCTTCGATCGTCCGCCGTCAGACCACACCTCGGTGTCCGAGCTCGCGATCGAGCGCGCCAAGCGCCTGGTCGAGAGTGGCAAAGACGTTGTGGTGCTGCTGGACTCGATCACCCGATTGGGTCGTGCGTACAACAACGCATCGCCCGCGTCAGGACGAATCCTGTCCGGCGGTGTCGATTCGACCGCTCTGTACCCGCCGAAGCGGTTCCTCGGCGCGGCGCGCAACATCGAGAACGGCGGATCGCTGACGATCATCGCGTCTGCCCTGGTCGAGACCGGCTCCACCGGCGACACGGTGATCTTCGAGGAGTTCAAGGGAACCGGCAACGCCGAGCTCAAGCTCGACCGCAAGATCTCCGAGCGTCGGGTGTTCCCGGCGGTGGACGTCAACCTGTCGAGTACCCGCAAGGACGAGTTGCTGCTGTCGCCGGAGGAATTCTCCATCGTGCACAAGCTGCGTCGTCTGCTCTCGGGTCTCGACTCCCAGCAGGCCATCGATCTGCTGATCAGCCAGCTCAAGAAGACCAAGACGAACATCGAGTTCCTGATGTCGGTGCAGAAGGGCGCGCCGGGCGGCACGGGCAACGACGACTGAGTCTGCTGCGTACGAGCACGAGACGGCCCCGACCGCGTTCAGCGCGGCCGGGGCCGCGTCGTATGTCCGTCAGGCGAGGTCGGTCGCCAGGTCATGCCAGGCCTGCGCGATCGCCGGGTCGAGCGCCCCGGTCTGGGTGAGGATCAGCGCGCACTCGCCTAGTCGGTTGTAGATCTCCAGGGATCCCGTTCGGCCCCGCACCCCGTGCGGCCAAGTCATCCAGCACTCGCCGACGAGGTCGAAGTTGATCATCACCCGGGTGGTGCCGGACGCCAGCACCATCTGACCCCGATGCTCACGGGCACCGTCCAGACGATCCTGTCGCATCTGCATGCATCCCGGCGCCGCCGTGGCGAACGTCACGGTGATCCCCAGCCGCGCGGCGTGATCGAGCGCGGCGATCACCGCGCGGGGCGCCACGCGGACGGTGCGTGGGCAGGCGAGGGCGGGAAGGGTTGCCAAGCGGGCAACGCCCCCGTCGGTGAGGATGGCATCGAGTTGGGCGACCTGGTCGTCGTCGGGCGCCGCGGAGGGATTCACCGGTCGCGGCGCAGGCGTACGCTCCGGACGCTCGTGGTCAACTGCGGCCGCGCCGTCGAACGTCAGGGCCTCGAACGCCAGTCGGTCGGAGTTCTCGGTCAGATACGTGGCGTGTGCGGTGTTGCCGCGATGGTCGAACAACCGCAGTGTCGGCGGAACATGGGCGGCGGGGTCGCTGAGCAATGCCGACGACAGGCGGGAGGGATTGAGCCGCAGCGAAATCCGTTGGGAATCGACCCGGATCGGACCGCCCACCGAGGTCGGGGCGTCGTGGACCCCGACCGCGTTCATGATCACCGGACCCGCGACCGTGACGCCGACGACCTGGGACAGTCCGGGTAGGCGCGCGGCAACCGCGGGTACGTCGTGATTCACCGACGAGTCTCCGAATCCCGCTGTCCGCAACAAGATCTCGAGATCACTGCGGGCGGGCGGATGCTCCCCGGCGGAGTCTGTCATGTCAGTAGACGTCGCGGGAGTAGCGATTCTCCGACCGTAGGCGATCGATGTACGCCACCGCCTGGTCGGCATCGAGATCGCCACGCTCGGCGACGATCTCGTGTAGCGCCGCGTCCACGTCGTCGGCCATCGTCGCGGCGTCGCCGCATACGTACAGGTGGGCCCCTGCCTCGAGCCAGGCGAACAGCTCGGCGCCGTGTTCGCGCATCCGATCCTGGACGTAGACCTTGTGTTCCTGATCGCGGGAGAAGGCGAGGTCCAGACGATCGAGCACGCCGTCGGCGACGAGGCGATCGAGCTCTTCGGCGTACAGATGGTCGTGCGCGCGGTGCTGATCGCCGAAGAACAGCCAGTTGCTGCCGGCGGCGCCGGTGACGGCCCGCTCATGGAGGAAGGCGCGGAAGGGTGCGATGCCCGTGCCCGGGCCGATCATGATCGCCGCGACGTCGTCGGCGGGCAGGCGGAACCTCTTGTTGGGGGAGATGAAGACGGGCACGGTGTCGCCGGGGGCGCACCGGTCGGCGAGGTGCGTCGAACAGACGCCCCCGCGATCCCGGTCGGCGACGGTGTAGCGCACCGTGGCCATCGTGATGTGCACCGTGTCGCCGTGGACCCGGGGACTCGACGAGATCGAGTACTCCCGATGCGCGAGCGGACTCAGTTCCTCGAGCAGTTCCTCGGGGGTCGGGGTGAACGTCGGGTCGAGGTCCAGGAGATCGAGGACGTCGAGCCCGTGGAGCCATGCGTCGAGCGCCGGTGCATCTCCGGCATCGAGCAGCCGGGACAGCTCCGGGTGGCCGGTGCGGTCGGCGACCGCCCGGACGAGGTACTTCGACGGGGCGGAGATCTCATACCTGCTGGTCAAAGCCTCGCGCAAGGTGTAGGTGGCCTTGCGGTCGGCGATGATCTCGTCACCGGCCGCACCGAGGCGGTTGAGCAGGAGGTCGACGAGCGCAGGATCGTTGGCGGGTGCGATACCGATTCCGTCACCGGGCTCGTAGCTGATGCCGCTGTCTCCGAGGTCGAGTTCGAGGTGCCGGACCTCCTTGGCCGACCCGGGGCCGGAGAGCAGCTCATTCGTCACGATCGTCGCCGGGTAGGGGTTGCGCCGGTTCCACGGCGATCGCACCGTCTTGCCGGTGCGCCGAGCGGGGGAGGCCGGTGCGGTGTCGACTGCGAGGCTGCTGCCGGTGGAGGCGGCGTCGTACATCGATGGATCCTTCGGGGACGGTGTGCAGGGGAGCATGCGCCGCGGAGCGAACCGGCGGGCGACGCCACGGTACTACACTTAGGGGACCCTTACCAGGTGCGCGATCTGGGTCACGATCCGTCGGGGGCGGGCGAGCGCCGGGAGATCCGCCGGGAATGGATTCCCACGGCGTGCCGTTGAGGCACCTGCGACCGCGGTGATCGGGATTTTTCCCGGTGATGCCCTCGTGGCATACTGATCGGTCGAGTCCGGTTCCGGTTCACACCGTCGACAAGCGACGGTGACCCGGCGACCACAGAAAGGGACGCACCAGATGAAGCAGGGAATCCACCCCGAGTACGCGACGACCACCGTCGTCTGCGGCTGCGGCAACACCTTCGAGACCCGCAGCACCGCTGCCAACGGTCGGATCAACGTCGAGGTCTGCTCGCAGTGCCACCCGTTCTACACGGGCAAGCAGAAGATCCTCGACACCGGTGGCCGCGTTGCCCGGTTCGAGAAGCGCTACGGCAAGCGCGCCAAGTAGACCACGCTGCGACGCCCGCCCGACGATTGTCGGGACGGGCGTCGCTGTGTTTCCGGTCCGAGTTCCTCCCGGTGTCGCTGCCTGCTGGTGTTGCGCCGGACGACAAGTGAGGTCGCCTTCATGAGTACGCAGAGTCCCTCGGCCATCGACGACGTCCTGGCCGAGCACTCGGGCCTCGAACGACAGCTGGCCGACCCCGCCCTACACGACGACCCGGCCGCGGCCCGTCGGGTGGGCAAGCGATTCGCCGAGCTCGCACCGGTCATGGCGACCTACACCCGGCTCAAGGCAGCGCGCGATGATCTGGAGGCCGCCCGCGAACTGGCCGCCGACGACTCCTCCTTCGCCGCCGAGATCCCCGCCCTCGAAGAGGCCGTCGACGAACTCGACGCCACCCTGACCGACCTGCTGGCCCCGCGTGACCCTCATGACGCCGACGACGTGGTGCTGGAGATCAAATCCGGTGCCGGCGGCGAAGAATCGGCGCTGTTCGCATCGGACCTGGCCCGCATGTACCTCAAATACTGTGAGCGACACGGGTGGAAGGCGCAGGTCCTCGGCGTCACCGAGTCCGATCTGGGCGGCTACAAAGAGGCCACGTTCTCGATCAAGTCGAAAGAGGCGGTCCGTGACGGGGTGTGGTCGCGACTGAAGTTCGAGGGTGGCGTCCACCGTGTCCAGCGTGTACCGGTCACCGAATCGCAGGGACGCATCCACACCTCGGCAGCGGGGGTGCTCATCTACCCCGAGCCCGAAGAGGTCGCCGAGGTGACGATCGACGAAACGGAACTGCGCATCGACGTCTATCGCTCGTCGGGCAAGGGCGGGCAGGGCGTGAACACGACCGACTCGGCCGTGCGGATCACCCATCTGCCCACCGGGATCGTCGTCACCTGCCAGAACGAACGCTCCCAACTGCAGAACAAGGCCCGCGCGATGCAGGTACTCGCCGCCCGTCTGCAGTCCGCGGCCGAGGAGGAAGCCGACGCCGCGGCCGCTCAGGGGCGCGCGGCCCAGATCCGCACCGTGGACCGGTCCGAACGGATCCGGACCTACAACTTTCCCGAGAACCGCATCACCGACCATCGCATCGGCTACAAGGCCAGCAACCTCGACGCGGTGCTCGCGGGCGACATGGACAATCTCCTCGACGCGCTCGTCGCCGCGGACCGTCAGGCCCGCATGGAAGCCGAACAGACGCCGTGACCGGTTCGCCGACCCCGGTGTCGGCCGAACTGCGTGCCGCGGCCGCCCGTCTCACCGCATCCGGGATCGACTCCGCGCGCCGGGACGCCGAGTGGCTGCTGGCGCACGTACTCGGCATCGACGTCGGCCGTCTCGTCCTGGTGGACAGGATCGACGACGCTCCGACGCGCGCCTTCCGGGCGGCCGTTGACCTGCGTGCACAGCGGATTCCGTTGCAGCACATCGTCGGGACCGCCGCATTCGGTCCGGTCGAGCTCGCCGTCGGACCGGGGGTGTTCATTCCGCGTCCGGAGACCGAGCATCTCCTCGAATGGGCGGTCGAGCGACTGGGCGCCGCATCCGGGCCGGCTACCGCAGCCGACTTCTGCAGCGGTAGCGGTGCTCTCGCGATCGGCATCGCCGCGATGAGTCCCGGGACCCGGGTCATGGCGGTCGAAGCCGACGAGGACGCTCTGGTGTGGTTGCGCCGCAACGTCGCCGACGCCGCGACGCCGGTCGGGTCACGGGTCGAGGTGATCGCCGCCGACGTCACCGATCCGACGCAGATGGCGCAGCTCATCCCGGCCGGCAGTGTGTCGGTTCTCGTCACGAACCCGCCCTACGTTCCGCTCGATGCCGTGGTCGGTCCCGAGGTCGCCCACGACCCGGCGCGCGCGGTCTTCGGCGGCGTCGACGGGATGTCGGTCATCGCGCCGATGGTGCCGGTCATCGCCCGCACGCTGGCGCCCGGTGGTGTCGTCGGGATCGAGCACGACGACACGACTGCCGAGCACGTCGTGGCATGCCTGCGTGCGCACGGCGACTTCGAGGAAGTGACCCGGCATACGGACCTCACGGACCGGCCGAGGTTCGTCACGGCGCGCCGACGGCAGCCCGGGTCCGCCGGGCGCGGCATGGCAGGATGATCGCGTGAGCACTGTTTTCGACTGCAACGATCCACAGAACCGCTCGTCGGGGATTCGGGCGGCGGTCGGGGCGGCGAAGGCCGGACGGCTGATCGTCATGCCCACCGACACGCTCTACGGAGTCGGTTGCGACGCCTTCGATTCCGACGCCGTCGGCGCGCTCCTCGCGGCCAAACACCGTGGACGCGACATGCCGGTGCCGGTCCTGGTGGGCTCCTGGCACTCGATCGACGGCCTGGTCCTCTCGGTCCCTCAGCCCGCACGCGACCTGATCGAGGCGTTCTGGCCCGGAGGCCTGAGTCTGGTTGTCCGACAGGCTCCCTCGCTGGCGTGGGACCTCGGCGACACCGATGGCACAGTGATGCTGCGGATGCCGCTGCACCCTGTCGCGATCGATGTGCTGCGCGAGGTGGGGCCGATGGCGGTGTCGAGCGCCAACGTGTCCGGGCGGCCACCGGCGACGACCGCCGACGAGGCACGCGAACAACTCGGCGACGAGGTGTCGGTCTACCTCGACGGCGGCGCGGCGCCGGCCGCGCAGGCGTCGACGATCGTGGACGTCTCCGGTCCGAGTCCGCGCATCCTGCGCGAGGGCGCCGTCTCGACCGACGCGGTGGCCGACGTCCTCGACACGGACCCGGCGTCTCTGCTCGCGGAGCCATGAGCGCGGACGCACGAGGGTTCGACGCGGGCGACGCGCCGACGGGTGATGCCGCGGTCGACGAGCTGCTGAGCCGCGAGGTCGGCCGGCGCCACGACACGCTGCAACTGCTCGCGAGTGAGACCGAGCCGACGCCTGGGGTGCGAGCCGCGATGGCGTCGGTTTTCGACGCGAAGTACGCGGAGGGTTATCCCGGCGCGCGATACCACGGCGGTTGCGAGGTCGTCGACGAACTCGAGGAGCTCGCCGTCGGGCGCGCCCGCACGTTGTTCGGTGCCGACTACGTCAACGTCCAGCCGCTGTCGGGGAGTGCGGCCAACCTCGCCGTCTATGCCGCCTTCGCCCAGCCGGGTGACCCGGTGCTCGCGTTGCGCCTCGAACACGGTGGCCACCAGACGCATGGTTCACGCGCGAACTTCTCCGGTCGATGGTTCTCGCCGTTGCACTACGAGGTCCGCCGCGACGACGAACGCGTCGACTACGACCAGGTCCGGGATCTCGCGCTGGTGCACCGGCCCCGGATCCTCGTCGCCGGGGCGGCCTCGTACTCGCGGACGTTCGACTTCGCGGTGCTGCGCGAGATCGCCGACGAGGCCGAGTGCATCCTGTGGGTCGACGCCGCGCACCTGGCCGGTCAGGTCGCTGCCGGTCTGCTGCCCTCGCCCGTGCCGCATGCCGACATCGTCACCCTGTCGACCAACAAGGTGATCCGCGGTCCGCGCGGCGGTGTGATCCTCGCCCGCGCCGAGCACGGCGACGCGCTGCGCAAAGCCGTGTTCCCGTTCGTGCAGGGCGGGCCGGCGATGCACACGGTCGCCGCGAAGGCGGTGGCCTGCGCGGAGTCGGCGACCGATGAGTTCGCCGGGTACGTTCGCCGCGCCGTGGACAATGCGCGCGGCCTCGCCGCGGAGCTGTCGGAGCGGGGCGCACGGGTGGTGTCCGGGGGTACCGACATCCATCTCGCCGTCGTCGACGTGGGCGGTTTCGGGATCTCCGGCATCGAGGCGCAGCACCGACTCGGAGCCGCCGGGATCGTCGTCGACAAGGCGGTCCTCCCGTTCGACACCCGGCCGGTGTCGGAGGGCTCGGCGATCCGGATCGGCACGCCGGTCGTCACCGAGCGGGGGATGACCCCCGCGATGCATCCGGCGGTCGCCGACGCGATCGTCGCCGCCCTGTCGACGCCGGATCGTGAGACGCACGAGCGGATCCGTCGCGAGATCGCCGGACTGGCCTACGGGTAGCGTGGTCGCAATGTTCGAGACCCCTCCCCGTCGGACGCCGGTGGTGACGCGATGACCGGTGCCGCACCGGCGCTGCTCGCCGCCGCGGATGGGGGAGGGACCGGTGTGCCCCTGCGCGAACTCCTGCTC
Source organism: Gordonia sp. NPDC058843 (assembly GCF_042743165.1). Taxonomy (NCBI): domain Bacteria; kingdom Bacillati; phylum Actinomycetota; class Actinomycetes; order Mycobacteriales; family Gordoniaceae; genus Gordonia; species Gordonia sp. NPDC058843. The sequence goes on along the minus strand of NZ_JBHYNC010000016.1, from coordinate 21,127 downwards.
GTGGGTCTGACCGCCGCGGCCATGACCTTTCTGCTGACCTCAGCGGTGCGCGTCTTCGCCATCCGCGCCGGCGCGGTCGCCGTGCCGCGGGTTCGCGACGTGCACGTGATCCCCACGCCGCGCCTGGGCGGGCTGGGGATGTTCGGCGGGGTGGTCGCCGGTATCGCGCTGGCCGCGAACCTGCCCGCGCTCAACCGCGGCTTCGCCTACACCACGGACATGACGGCGGTGATAGCCGCCGGCACGGTGATCGTCCTCGTCGGCGTCGTCGACGACCGGTGGGGGCTCGACGCGCTGACCAAGTTCGTCGGCCAGCTCACCGCGGCCGGGGTCCTGGTGCTGCTCGGTATCAGCTGGTTGCAGCTCTACATCCCGTTCGCCGACATCGGCACCCTCGTGCTCGACCCGCTGCAGGCCGGTCTGCTGACGGTCGCGATCACCGTCGCGACGATCAACGCGATCAACTTCGTCGATGGCCTCGACGGTCTCGCCGCCGGCCTGGGTCTCATCGCCGCCGCCGCGATCTGCATGTTCTCCCTGGGTCTGCTGCGCGACCAGGGCGGCGACGTCAGCTACTACCCGCCGGCCCTCATCGCGGTGGCGCTGGCCGGTGCCTGCCTCGGGTTCCTGCCGCACAACTTCTCTCCCGCACGGATTTTCATGGGCGACTCGGGTGCGATGCTGATCGGGTTGCTGCTGGCCGCCGCCTCCACCAGCGCCTCCGGCCGGATAGCCGTCAACGCCTACGGCCCGGCCGACATCTTCACGTTGTTGTCTCCGCTGATCCTCGTGGCCGCCGTCGTGTTCATCCCGATGCTCGACATGCTGCTGGCGGTGATCCGGCGGACCCGTGCCGGGGTCGGCTTCTACACGCCGGACAAGATGCATCTGCATCATCGCCTGCTCGAACTCGGGCACTCGCAGCGTCGGGTCGCGCTGATCATCTACCTGTGGGTCGGTGTCCTCGCGTTCTCCGCGGCGGCGAGCACCCTGTTCCCGCTGTCCGTGGTGGCCCCGGCGTTCGGTGCGGGACTGGTGATCGCCATGCTGGTCACGATGGCGCCGCGCCTGCACCGACGTCTCGCCGAGCTGCGGACGGCGACCAAGGCATACCGCTGACTTGGTGGTTTCCGGGATCAGGGCACCGGGGCCTAAGGTAAGGAAACCGTAAATTGTGGTGTACTATCGCCCGTAGTAGTCGAGGTTGAGGACGGTTCCGGACACAAAGCCCCGGTTCTGTTCCACGACGCAATACCCCCCGGTGAGATGCCGGCGATGGTGTTGGTAGGGTCACAACAAACGCGAGCTGACGCCCAGCGGCCATGTGTTGCTGCACGTAAGCGGATGCCCCGTGCCATCGGTATGGAGCAGGAGAGCTGAGGAGAGGGACATGACCGCATCTGCCCCTGAGTCGGCCCCCGTCTATCCGCAGGCGCCCACGGGACTGCGCCGCCCCGCGCTCATCGCGGGCGGGTTCACCGTTGTGGTCGCCGCGATCTCCATCGTCGTCGGCCATCCGCTCTTCGCGGTGTTCTTCCTCCTCGGTGTCGCCGGCATCTTCGTCAACGCGCTGCTCGTCCGACGAGCGGTCGACGTGGTCGTCGCCGATGACAACCCCCGCAAGACCGCACTTGCTCTCAACTCCGCCATGCGGCTCGGTGCCATCACGGCACTGGCGCTGCTGGCGGCTTTTCTGGTCCAACCCGACGGGTTGGGCGCGATGTTCGGACTCGCCATCGGCCAAGTGGTCTTGGTGCTGAACACGGTCATTCCGGTGATGAAAGGACTTCGTAGCCAACCATGACGACCGCCTTCAACCTTGCCGCAGAGGATGGCGAACCAGCCATCCAGGTGGGTCACTACACCAAGTTCGAGCTGTTCGGACTGACCTTCAACCTGGAGACCATCATCGCGACGGCGCTGGCCGCGGCGATCTTGCTCGCGTTGGCCTTCTACCTGAAGTCGAAGGTCACCTCGACCGGTGTGCCGTCGGGTGTGCAGCTGTTCTGGGAGGCCATCACCATCCAGATGCGTGGTCAGGTCGAGAGTGCCATCGGCATGAAGGTCGCCCCGTACGTCCTGCCGCTCGCGGTCTCGCTGTTCACCTTCATCCTGATCTCCAACTGGCTGTCGATCCTGCCGGTCCAGGTCGGACACCACGAGATCCTCAAGCCGCCGGCCGCGGACGTGAACTTCGCCTACGCCCTCGCCGTGTTCGTGTTCGTCTGGTACCAGATCGCCGGCTTCCGGGCACGCGGCCTCCTGGGCCACCCGAAGCGCATCATCAAGGGCCACGTCGCATTCCTCGCACCGATCAACGTGATCGAGGAGTTCACCAAGCCGATCTCGCTGTCGCTGCGACTCTTCGGCAACGTCTTCGCCGGCAGCATGATGGTCGCCCTGATCGCGCTCTTCCCGCCGTACATCATGTGGGCGCCCAACGCGATCTGGAAGTCCTTCGAGCTCTTCGTCGGTCTGATCCAGGCGTTCATCTTCGCGCTGCTGACGATCCTCTACTTCTCGCAGTCGATGGAGACCGAGGATCACTGACCCGCCCGAACCCCGGGCACCGCGCGGAGAGACTCACGACCGCGTTCACAACCGAACATGACGACCTGCTCCGGCACCTGTCGGCGCAATCCAGACCTGACACACCAGATGTCAGCAACGAAAGGGAAATATCACAATGGATCCAATGATTGGCCTCGGCGCACTCATCGGTGGCGGCCTGATCATGGCCGGTGGCGCCGTCGGTGCCGGTATCGGTAACGGTCTGGCCGGTAGCCAGCTGATCGCCGGTATCGCCCGTCAGCCCGAGGCACAGGGTCGCCTGTTCACCCCGTTCTTCATCACCGTCGGTCTGGTCGAGGCGGCCTACTTCATCAACCTGGCCTTCATGGCGCTCTTCGTGTTCGCCACCCCGATCAGCGCCGGCTGATCGTCGCTCTCCCTTTTGTCGCCGAGTAGAAACGACACCTCACCACAATGACGCTTGCTGCAGAGAACTTCCTGCTCCCGAATGGAACGTTCTTCGTTGTCCTGCTCATCTTCGTGATTTTGCTGCTGGTCATCCGCAAGTTCGTGGTTCCGCCGATCCAGCAGGTCCTCGAGGAGCGGGACGCGATGATCCACCGCACCGTGGAGGACAATCGCACCGCCGCCGCCGAATTCGAGGATGCGGACGTGCAATTCCGCTCGCTCCTCAAGGAAGCGCGCGGTGAGGCCACCGCCAAGCGCGACGATGCTCGCGCCCAGGGGCGTGAACAGCTGAACGAGATGAAGCATGCAGCGACCGCCGAGGCCGACGCAGCCCTGCAGTCGACCAGCTCCGAGCTGGCGACTCAGGGTGAGCAGGCCGCCTCGACGGCTGCAAGTGATGTGGACGCACTCGCCAAGACTCTTGCGGCGCGTGTGCTCGGTGTCGACTCGGCCACTCTTTCCGATAACCGATCGACGAGCGGAGCGGTGAACTGATCATGGCTGCCAACACTGAGACCGAATCCGACCAGGGGCCCATCGGCACCTGGCTGCACGACATCGGTGCTGCGTTCGACCCCGCGATCTTCATCGCTCAGCTCTTCGGCTTCGCGGTCATCATCTTCCTGCTGTGGAAGTACGTCCGCCCGCCGGTGCAGAAGATGATGCAGGCTCGGCAGGAAACCGTTCGTCAGCAGCTCGCCGAGAGCGCGGCCGCGGCCAAGCGCGTCGAAGACGGCAAGCAGGCCCGCGAGAAGGCTGTGGCCGAGGCGAAGGCCGAGGCCGAGCAGATGAAGAAGGACGCCGCGGCCGACGCCGAGGCGATCACCTCCGACATCCGCGCCCAGGCCGACCACGAGGTCAAGCGCATCTCCGAGCACGGCCGCAACCAGGTCGCGCTGGTGCGCGCCAACCTGGTTCGTCAGCTGCGAACCGACCTCGGGCTCACCGCGGTCGACAAGGCCGGCGAACTCGTGCGCAACCACCTGGCCGACGACTCCGCACAGGCGGCGAGCGTTGACCGGGTCATCGACGAACTCGAAGAGATGTCGTCGGGCTCGTCGAACGCTGTTCCCTCGAGCGCCTCGCTCGTCGGACTGCACGCGATGCGTGCCGCCAGCCGCGATGCCGCGCTGACCGTTTCGGAGCAGTTCGATTCGGCCGCAGCCGATCTCGACGGTTCGGCACTGGCCGCTGCGTCGGGTGACCTCACCGCGGCCATCAACTTCCTCGGCGAGAACCCGGTGCTGCGCAAGCGCCTGGTCGAGGACGACGAGAACCCCGAGGGCAAGAAGGCCCTGGTGCACCGCCTGTTCGACGGCAAGCTCGCTCCGGTCGTCGTCGAGGTACTCGCCACCGCATCGAGTCAGCGGTGGTCGTCGTCGAACGACTTCGTCGTCGGTCTGCGTCGCCAGAACTCCCTGATCGTGCTCGCCGCCGCCGAACGCGACGGCGTCATCGAGCAGGTCGAGGACGAGCTCTTCCGTGTGAGCCGAGTCCTCGAGGCCAATCCGCAGCTCTCCTCGCTGCTGTCGGACCACGGTAAGGACGCAGACAAGCGCGTCGACCTGCTCCAGAAGCTGGTCGGCGACAAGGTCGGCACCCACACCTGGACCTTGCTGGCCTCGACCGTGCGCCTGCTGCACGGCCAGGCCGCCGATGTCGCGGTCGATCAGCTCGCCGAGCTGGCCGCCGCCCGTCGCGGCGAGTCGGTCGCCCACGTGGTGTCCGCCTCATCGTTGTCAGATGCCCAGATCGATCGACTGTCGGGCGTGCTCGGCGGGATCTACGGCCGGACGATCTCGGTGCAGACCGAGGTCGCGCCGGAACTGCTCGGCGGTCTCCGGATCAGTGTCGGCGACGAGGTCATCGACGCCGACGTCGCGACACGCCTGGCCAAGGCCGCGGAAACACTCCCGCGCTGACGATCTCCTCACCCGACACCCGAACCCACGAAGCCCCAGCGCTCGGACCACTGAGTCCCAGAGCCGAATCAAGGAAAGACGAGAACCCATGGCGGAGTTGACGATCTCACCAGACGAGATCAAGGGAGCGATCGAGCAGTACGTCTCGTCGTTCGAAGCCGAAGCGTCGCGCGACGAGGTCGGCATCATCACCGATACGTCGGACGGCATCGCTCACGTCAGCGGCCTTCCGAGCGCAATGGCCAACGAGCTCCTCGAGTTCCCCGGCGGCGTCCAGGGCGTCGCGCTGAACCTCGACGAGGACGAGATCGGCGCCGTCATCCTGGGTGACTACGAGTCCCTGGAAGAAGGCCAGCAGGTCAGCCGTACCGGCGACGTGCTCTCCGTTCCGGTCGGTGACGCGTTCCTCGGGCGCGTCGTCAACCCGCTGGGCGCCCCGATCGACGGCCAGGGTGACATCGAGTCCGACGAGCAGCGCGTCCTCGAGCTCCAGGCCGCCTCGGTGCTCGAGCGCCAGCCGGTCGAGGAGTCCCTCGCGACCGGTATCAAGGCCATCGACGCGATGACCGCCATCGGTCGCGGACAGCGCCAGCTCGTCATCGGCGACCGCAAGACCGGCAAGACCGCGGTCTGCATCGACGCCATCCTGAACCAGAAGGCCAACTGGGAGTCCGGCGACCCCGCCAAGCAGGTTCGCTGCATCTACGTCGCGATCGGCCAGAAGGGCTCGACCATCGCAGGCGTCAAGTCCGCTCTCGAAGAGGCCGGCGCGATGGAGTACACCACCATCGTCGCGGCTCCCGCCTCGGACTCGGCCGGCTTCAAGTGGCTCGCCCCGTACACCGGTTCGGCCATCGGCCAGCACTGGATGTACCAGGGCAAGCACGTTCTCATCGTGTTCGACGACCTGACCAAGCAGGCCGAGGCCTACCGCGCGATCTCGCTGCTGCTGCGTCGCCCGCCGGGCCGCGAGGCATACCCCGGTGACGTCTTCTACTTGCACTCCCGTCTGCTGGAGCGTTGCGCCAAGCTGTCCGACGAACTCGGCGGCGGCTCGATGACCGGTCTGCCGATCATCGAGACCAAGGCCAACGACGTCTCGGCATTCATCCCGACCAACGTCATCTCGATCACCGACGGCCAGGTCTTCCTGGAGTCGGACCTCTTCAACAAGGGTGTCCGTCCCGCCATCAACGTCGGTACCTCGGTGTCGCGCGTCGGTGGTGCCGCCCAGACCAAGGGCCTCAAGAAGGTCTCGGGCTCGCTCCGTCTGGAGCTGGCGCAGTTCCGCGAGCTGGAGGCCTTCTCGGCCTTCGCCTCCGACCTCGACGATGCGTCGAAGGCGCAGCTCGAGCGCGGTGCCCGCTGGGTCGAGATGCTCAAGCAGGACCAGTACACCCCCTTCTCGGTCGAGGACCAGATCGTGTCGATCTACCTCTGCGGTGAGGGTCACTACGACTCGGTCCCGGTCGACGACGTGCGCAACTTCGAGACCCAGCTGCTGAGCCATCTGCACCACAACGCGACCGGTGTCTACGACGCGATCGCCGGTGGCAAGGCGCTCGGCGACGATCAGGCCGAGGCGCTGGTCGCCGAGACCAACAAGTTCAAGAACGGCTACCTCACCCACGACGGTCGTCGTGTCGTCAACGAGGCCGAGGCGCAGGCCATGGATGCCGACAACGTCGAGAACGAAGAGATCAAGATCCGCAAGTGATCTCAGACGTCAACGGACATCGCGATAAGGAAGGGGTGAGGGCTCATGGCCAGCATTCGTGAGCTGCGCTCACGCATCCGGTCGGTCCAGTCGACCAAGAAGATCACCAAGGCTCAGGAACTGATCGCGACCTCGCGTATCACCAAGGCCCAGGGTCGGGTGGCTGCGGCCAAGCCGTACTCGCAGGAGATGACCGCCGTGCTCTCGGAGCTGGCGAGCAACTCGGGATCACTGGACAATCCGCTGCTCAACGAGCGGGAGAACCCGAAGCGTGCCGCGATCCTGGTCGTCACCAGCGACCGCGGTATGTGTGGCGGCTACAACGCCAACGTGCTCAAGGCGACCCGTGAACTCATCGCGCTCCTGCGCGACGAGGGCAAGGAAGCGGTCCTGTTCGTCATGGGACGCAAGGGTGTGGGCTTCTTCGGCTTCCGGGGCCTCGAGGTCTCGGATTCCTGGACGGGCTTCTCGGAGTCCCCGCAGTACTCCGACGCCGCGACCGCGACGAGTTTCCTCGTGGATCTCTTCCAGGCCGGCTCGGGTACCGAGGTCGAACGCCCCGAGGGCGACGGCACCCTCGAGGGTGTCGACGAGCTGCACCTCGTGTACACGCGTTTCCAGTCGATGCTGGCGCAGGTGCCCGAGGTCCGACGCGTCGCGCCGCTGGTCGTGTCCACCGACGACGATCCGTCGGACGACACGCCGTCGCGCAACTACACCTTCGAACCCGGGGCCGAGACGCTGCTCGACGCGCTGCTGCCGAAGTACGTGGCGACGCGGGTCTACGCGGCTCTGCTGGATTCGTCGGCATCGGAGTCGGCCGCGCGCCGCACCGCGATGAAGGCCGCCACCGACAACGCCGAGGATCTGTCCAAGTCGCTGTCGCGAGAGGCCAACCAGCTGCGCCAGGCCCAGATCACCCAGGAAATCAGCGAGATCGTCGGCGGTTCGAGCTCAGTGGCGAGCTAGTCGCCTGAGCATCACGCGAGCCGAGATCGACGAGAACCCATACTTCGAATAAGAGGAAGTGACCCAAGCACCATGACCGCAGCAGTAGAAACCCCCTCCGCGAAGTCGGCGGGTTCCGCCGACGGGCGGGTCGTCCGCATCATCGGCCCCGTGGTCGACGTCGAGTTCCCGCGGGGCTCGATTCCTGAACTGTTCAACGCCCTGCACGCCGAGGTCGCCCTCGCCTCGGTCGCCAAGACCCTGACCCTCGAGGTCGCCCAGCACCTCGGTGACAACCTGGTGCGCACCGTCTCGATGCAGCCGACCGATGGTCTGGTCCGCGGCGCGGCGGTGTCGGACACCGGCAAGTCGATCGTCGTGCCGGTCGGTGACGTGGTCAAGGGCCACGTGTTCAACGCCCTCGGCGACTGCCTCGACACCCCCGGTCTCGGGCGCGACGGCGAGCAGTGGAGCATCCACCGCAAGCCGCCGCCCTTCGACGAGCTCGAGGGCAAGACCGAGATCCTCGAGACCGGCATCAAGGTTATCGACCTGCTGACCCCGTACGTCAAGGGCGGCAAGATCGGTCTGTTCGGTGGTGCGGGCGTCGGCAAGACCGTCCTCATCCAGGAGATGATCACGCGTATCGCGCGTGAGTTCTCCGGTACCTCCGTGTTCGCCGGCGTCGGCGAGCGCACCCGTGAGGGCACCGACCTCCACCTCGAGATGGAGGAGATGGGCGTTCTCCAGGACACCGCCTTGGTGTTCGGCCAGATGGACGAGCCGCCGGGCACGCGTATGCGCGTGGCCCTGTCCGCGCTGACCATGGCGGAGTACTTCCGCGATGTGAAGCACCAGGACGTGCTGCTCTTCATCGACAACATCTTCCGCTTCACGCAGGCCGGCTCGGAGGTCTCCACCCTCCTCGGTCGTATGCCGTCCGCGGTGGGCTACCAGCCGACCCTGGCCGACGAGATGGGCGAGCTCCAGGAGCGCATCACCTCGACCAAGGGCCGTTCGATCACCTCGCTGCAGGCGATCTACGTCCCCGCCGACGACTACACCGACCCGGCGCCGGCCACCACGTTCGCTCACCTCGATGCGACCACCGAGCTCTCGCGTCCGATTTCGCAGCTGGGTATCTACCCCGCCGTGGACCCGCTGACCTCGACCTCGCGCATCCTGGAGGCGTCGATCGTCGGCGACGAGCACTTCCGCGTCGCCAACGAGGTCAAGCGCATCCTGCAGAAGTACAAGGAACTGCAGGACATCATCGCCATCCTCGGTATGGACGAGCTCTCCGAAGAGGACAAGGTCACGGTGCAGCGCGCTCGCCGTATCCAGAAGTTCCTCGGCCAGAACTTCCTCGTCGCCGAGAAGTTCACCGGTCAGAAGGGCTCCGTCGTGCCGCTCGCCGACACCATCGAGGCCTTCGATCGTGTCGCCAAGGGCGAGTTCGACCACCTGCCCGAGCAGGCGTTCAACAGCTGCGGTGGACTCGACGACGTGGAGGCCGCCGCCGCCAAGATCAGCGGAAAGTAGCGGTTCGCCATGGCTGAGAAGTCCTTCCACGTGGAGGTTGTCTCCGCGGATCAGAGCCTGTACTCGGGAGAGGCCACGTTCGTGATCGCGCAGACCACCGTCGGTGAGCTGGGTGTCCTGGCCAACCACGAGCCTCTCCTGGGCCAGCTGGTCCCGGGTGGCTTCGTGGTGATCGTCGAGGAGAACGGCAACCGTCGTGCGGCCGCGGTCGAGGGCGGATTCCTCTCCGTCACCGGCGAAGCCGTGACGGTGCTGGCGGAGTCTGCCGACTGGGCCGACGACGTCGACGTGAACGCGGAGAAGACCGCGCTCGACGAGGCGGAGCCGGATTCGCCGGAGTACCACCGTGCTCATGCGCGTCTGACTGCGGCACAACACCTTTCACGCTAGGGCGGGCCGCGCGAGCGGCTCGGTTCGACTATCGGTCTCGGCCGGTCACCGGAATTCTCCGATGACCGGCCGAGGCCGTTTGGCGTCTCATGTGCGGCTTCTGGCATGCTTGTGAGCACAGCCCCGTGGCCCGCGTGCGCGCAGCCCCGAGCGGTCTTGAGCCCTACCGGGTTCGACGCTTCGCCTGCACGCGGTGACTGCACGAAGGAGTAGGTGATGTCGCTCGCGGTCGTGTTGCTCAGTGTGCTGCTGGCGGTGACGATTCTGTTGTGTGCCCTGTTGGCTCTCCGCCTCGCGCAGCTCCGGCGCGCCGGCACGCCGGTTCTGCTGCGCACCGTACCCGCCGGCGTCGACGAGGGCTGGCGACACGGGACCGTGCATTACAGCGACAACTCGCTCCGTTACTACCGACTCACATCCCTGAAGCCCGGACCGAACGTGACGTTCGCGCGCCAGGGAATGGAGATCTCGGGTCGTCGTTCCCCGGAGGGGACCGAGACCGAGATCCTGGACGGGATGCTCATCGTGCAGCTCCAGACGGCGGGGCGCACCGACGACGACTACGAACTGGCCATGGGGCCGGGCGCGGTGACCGCTTTCCAGTCCTGGCTGGAATCCCGTCAGTCCGCGCGGTCGCAGCGTCGCAAGAGCGCCTAGTGGACCGGTGACTCCGGACGACTAGACGCCCGGTTTCGCCGGGGGGCGTTGCCTGCTTCCGCCCGGGACCCACTTGATGTCGCCGGGCGAGTCGGCGGTAGCGCGATTCGCCACGCGCGACAGGATGAACAGCAGATCCGACAAGCGGTTGAGGTACTTCGCCGGCAGCACGCTGGTGTCGTCGGGGTGGGCCTCGACTGCGGCCCAGGCCGACCGCTCCGCGCGCCTGGTCACCGTGCGTGCCTGGTGCAGGTGAGCCGCGAGGGGTGTCCCGCCCGGCAGGATGAACGAGTCCAGCGCGGGCAGATCAGCGCCGAACGAGTCGCACCACCGTTCGAGCGAGTCGATGTAACCCTGCTCGATGCGCAGCGGTGGGTAGGCGGGGTCGTCGACGACCGGCGTGGACAGATCGGCGCCCGCGTCGAAGAGGTCGTTCTGGATCGTCGTGAGGACTTCCCGGATCGCGTCGGGCACGTCGCCGCCCAGGGCCAGGGCGAGACCGATCGTGGCATTCGCCTCATCGCAGTCGGCGTAGGCCACCACACGCGAATCGGTCTTGGGCACCCGGGAGAAGTCGCTGAGGCCGGTGGAACCGTCGTCGCCGGTCCGGGTGTAGATCCTCGTCAGGTGTACGGCCATGCGTCGAATGTACTGCGCGGGACCCGGACGGCCGGACGCACGGTGTCGGACCCACTGGGCCGGTGAGCCGACGAACCCGGACGGTTAAGGTGGCAGGCGTGAGTGATCGGTTTCTGGTGTCCGGGGGAGCGCGTCTGTCCGGCGAGGTGGCAGTGGGTGGCGCGAAGAACAGTGTCCTGAAACTGATGGCCGCATCGCTCCTCGCCGAGGGGACGACCGTGCTGACCAATGCACCCGAGATCGCCGATGTCCCGCTCATGGCCGATGTGCTGCGCGGTCTGGGTGCGGTCGTCGACATGGACGGGGAGACGGTCACGATCACCGCCCCGGCGGAGCCCAAGTTCCATGCCGATTTCGCGGCCGTCCGTCAGTTCCGCGCGTCGGTGTGTGTCCTCGGTCCGCTGATGGCACGTTGTCATCGCGCGGTCGTCGCGCTGCCCGGTGGAGACGCGATCGGATCGCGGCCGCTGGACATGCACCAGGCGGGGCTGCGATCGCTCGGTGCCACCAGCTCCATCGAACACGGCTGCGTGGTGGCCGAAGCGGACAGGCTCATCGGTGCGCCGATCGCATTGGAGTTCCCGTCGGTCGGGGCGACCGAGAACATCCTCATGGCCGCCGTGCTGGCGGAGGGCCAGACCACCATCGACAATGCCGCCCGCGAACCGGAGATCGTCGACCTCTGCGTGATGCTGCAGCAGATGGGCGCTCAGATCGACGGAGCAGGCACCTCGACGCTGACCGTCGTCGGCGTGGACCGCCTGCATCCGACGACCCACCGGGTCGTCGGCGATCGCATCGTCGGGGCCACCTGGGGGATCGCGGCCGCGATGACGCGCGGCGACGTGACCGTGCGAGGCGTGAAGCCCGAACACCTGCAGCTGGTTCTGAACAAGCTCGGCGACACGGGAGCGGTGGTCGACACCTTCGACAACGGTTTCCGGGTACGGCACGACCGTCGCCCCACCGCGGTCAACGTCTCCACGCTGCCGTTCCCGGGTTTCCCCACCGACCTCCAGCCGATGGCGATCGGTCTCGCCACGATCTCCGACGGTATGTCGGTCATCACCGAGAACGTCTTCGAGGCGCGCTTCCGCTTCGTCGAGGAGATGGTGCGCCTCGGAGCGGACGCGCGGACCGACGGTCACCATGCCGTCATCCGCGGGGTCGACCGCCTCTCGAGCGCGCCCGTCTGGTGCTCGGACATCCGCGCGGGCGCCGGCCTCGTGCTGGCCGGCCTGGTCGCCGATGGTGTGACCGAGGTCCACGATGTCGAGCACATCGACCGCGGCTATCCGCATTTCGTGGAGATCTTGCGCAGTCTCGGCGGCGAGATCGAGCGCGTGCGCGACTGAGCCCTGTCCGATCGGACAGGTGCTGACCCGTCCCTGCGGGTGCACTGTGGTCGAGTACGGGCAGGACCCCTTGTCCCGGTTGTGATCTGGGCGACATTCTCGTTGTGACAGACCCAACCGTCACAAGGAGTTCACCACCATGGCCATTGAGCTGAACCAGATCTGGGACTTCCCGATCAAAGAGTTCCACCCGTTCCCGAAGGCGAAGCTGGGTGTCGGCGCACACGACATGCTCGGTGTCGAGGCCAAGGACCTGGGCATGACCCGCGCCCTGCTGATGACCACGGGACTGCGCGGTTCCGGGATCATCGAGGAGCTGATCGGCAAGATCGAGTACCAGGGTGTCGACGTGGTGCTCTACGACCAGGTGGAGTCCAACCCCAAGGACTACAACTGCATGGACGCCGCGGCTCTCTACCAGTCGGAGAAGTGCGACGGCATCATCTCGGTGGGCGGCGGCTCCAGTCACGACGCCGCCAAGGGCGCGCGCATGGTCATCGCCCACGACGGACGCAACATCAACGAGTTCGAGGGCTTCTCCAAGGCGACCAACAAGGAGAACCCGAAGCACATCGCGGTCTCGACCACCGCGGGCACCGGGTCGGAGACGTCCTGGGCGTACGTCATCACCGACACCTCGGACATGAACAAGCCGCACAAGTGGGTGGCGTTCGACGACACCTGTCTCGTCGATCTGGCGATGGACGACCCGCTGCTCTACTACACCTGCCCCGAGCACTTCACCGCCTTCTGCGGCTTCGACGTGCTCGCGCACGCGAGCGAACCCTATGTGTCGCGCCTGGACTTCGCGCCGTCCCTGGGCAATGCCAAGTATTCGATCGAGCTGATCCGGGACCATCTGCGCACCGCGGTCTACGACCCGCGAAACCTGGAGGCCCGCACCGGCATGATGCATGCGCAGTACATCGCCGCGCAGGCATTCAACTCCGGCGGGCTCGGACTCGTGCACTCGCTGTCGCACGCGGTGAGCGCGTTCTACGACAGCCATCACGGCCTGAACAACGCCATCGCACTGCCGCGCGTGTGGGAGTACAACCTGCCGGCACGCTTCGAGCGCTACGCCGAGATCGCCACCCTGCTCGGCGTCGACACGTCGAAGATGACCACGGTCCAGGCCGCCGACGCCGCCGTCGAGGAGGCCATCCGGTTGTCCAAGGACCTCGGCATCCCGGACAACTTCGGTCAGCTGTCGACGAGCAGCTACGACAAGAACCGCATGAACACCGGCAAGTACGAGGGTCGTGGCGAGACCATGGACACCTCCGACAAGCAGATCCGCGCCATCGCCGAGCACATGATGGACGACTGGTGCACGCCGGGCAACCCGCGGGAGAGCACCGTCGAGTCGCTGATCCCGATGGTGGCGCACGCCTTCACCGGCAGCTATTGATCGACCCCTGCTCGCACGACCTGACCGACATCCCCGATCCGAACCCATGGGCCGACAAGGAGTCCGACATCCGATGACGCATGTGTGCGCACCTCGGGCAACCACCGAGGACATCACCGAGGACATCACCGAGGACACCACCCAGGACATCACCGGGGACGGTTCGTCCTTCCCGTCCGTAGAGGTGCTGACCGATGCCCTGGGTGGGCAGGGGTACCTGATCGGACCGGAGCTGGCGGTCGTCGTGCATCTCGCGACGCTCCTCGACCGGCCCCTCCTGTTGGAGGGGCCGGCCGGGGTCGGCAAGACGGAGCTGGCCAAGGCGCTGGCCGCGGCGTCGGGTCGTGAGCTCATCCGCCTGCAGTGCTACGAGGGTCTCGACGAGTCGCGTGCCCTCTACGAATGGGACTACGCACGACAGCTTCTCCACGTGCAGATGCTCCGCGACCGCATCAGTTCCGAACTCGCGGCCGAGACGTCCCTCTCGGCCGCGAGTTCGGCACTCGCCCGTGCCGAGGTGGGCGTCTACACCGAGGACTTCCTGGTCGCCCGACCGCTGCTGGCGGCCATCACCTCGCCGTCTCCGACGGTCCTGCTGGTCGACGAGATCGACCGCACCGACGAGGCGATGGAGGCGGTGATGCTCGAGGTTCTCGCCGAGCGTCAGGTGACGGTGCCCGAACTCGGGACCTTCGCGGCGCGGTCGTCGCCGTGGGTCATCCTGACCTCCAACGACACTCGTGAACTCTCACCGGCGCTCAAGCGTCGTTGCCTGCACTTCCAGGTCGACTACCCGGACCCGCAGACCGAGCGCGAGATCGTCGCGGTCCGCGCGCCCCACGTCGAAGAGACCGTCATCGGCGAGGTGGTCGACCTCGCCCGGCGTCTCCGTGAGCTCCCGTTGCGCAAGAGTCCGTCCATCGCGGAGGTGATCGACGCCGCGCGGGCCGCCTCCTATCTCGGGGCCCGGGACGGGCAGCCCGGGAGGTCGATCGGCACGCACGACCACAATGCGCTGCTGGCGTTGCTCGTGAAGTTCGGGTCGGACGGCGAGATCGCCCGACGCGCACTGTCGTCCGACGGCGACTCCGGTGGGTCGCCGGCAGCCGGTTCACCGATCGGGGTCGACGGGACGACGCCCGGCGGGTCGGTCACCGCACGCGCATTCGGTGCCGGGCGCGCCCGCAGTGCGGGTATCCGCCCGGGCCCGTGACCCCGATGCCGATGACCCCGATGCCGATGACCCCGACGCCGGTGCCTCGCGCGCGGATCGCCGCGCCCAGGCGCGCCGACCCCCTTGATCTGATCGCGGTCGCATTCGGGAGGGTCCTGCGGGGCTCCGGGGTCGCGGCCTCGCCCGCCGAGGTGATCGAGATCCGGCGGACCCTGTCGATGGTCGGGGCTGCCGAACCGGCGATCCTGCGTACGGCTCTGCGGAGCGTCTGCGTCAAATATGGTTATGAGACAGCCGGTTTCGAGCGGGCTTTCGAGCTCTTCTTCCTCGGTGCCCAGCCCCGTCCGGTGGACGAGGGCGACCTTCCCCGGGCGCGTGGCGTCGCGGCCGATCTGCCCGACGACGTGGTGTGGGACGACGAGTTCGAAGGCGCGGCGCGGCAGATCGGTGCCGACGAGCACACCGACGAGATCGGGCACCTGATGGCCGACGATCCCGATGCCGCGCACCGCGACGCCGAGAGCGCTCACCGCGAGGAGAACGACTTCAGTGTGTCGGCCGGCGCCGAGCAGCTCGGCGTCGACCCGGACGGCGGAGCGACCGGTGGGGGAGTGACGTACACGGTCGAGGTCGACACCGCCGATTCGTCGACCGTCGGCGAACTGACCGGGTCGGCGGCCCGGGTCTCGAGCCGGCCGCTCGGGCTGGCAGGCGCCTGCGCCATCCTGGACGCATTGGACGCCTACGATCCGCGCAAGGCATACGGCACCGACGGCAACGACGATCTCGGCGATGCCCGGAGGGCCGAACTCGAACGCGCACTGGGTGCTTTCGTCGACGCGCTGGTCGCCCGACTGGACGCCGACGGCGTCGACGAGGCGCTGTCCGGCGCCGGCCGGCCGGCCGAAGGGTTCGTCGACCAGGCCGAGATCGATCGAGCGTGCCACCGGCTGATCCAGCGCATGCGCGGCGCGCCGCGGCGGGTGGTCCGGCCGGTCGACCGCGGTGCCCTCGACATCCGTGCCACCATGCGCGCGGCCACCGCGACCGACGGTGTGCCCGTCGAACTCTGGCGTCGCCGCAGGCGGCCCGGGCCGGTCCGGATGCTGGTCCTCGTCGACGTGTCGCTCTCGGTCCGGCCGGTGACCGGATTCATCCTGCGTCTGGCCCGGACACTGCACCGCTTCGGTGACCGCTGCGAGGTCATCGCGTTCGTCGACCGGCCGGTGCGCGTCACGACCGCCCTGCGGAGCGCGGCAGCCGACTCGGCACTTGCGGCGGTGCTGGCCGCCGACGGTCTCGATCTCGCCGCGACCAGCGATTACGGACGCATGTTCGGCGAGCTGCTGAACGACTACGGGGATCTGATCAGCCGGCGGACATCGGTGCTCGCCGTCGGGGATGCGCGCAGCAACGGGCTCGACCCACGCGTCGACCTGGTCGCCGAGGTCGGCCGCCGATCTCACCGGTTCGCCTGGATCACACCGGAACCCGAACGCTACTGGGCGCAGTCCGGATGCGCGATGGCCGACTACGCGGAGCACTGCAGCGGGGTCGTCAGTGTGCGTGATGGTGCCGAGATGCTCACACGCTGCGATCAGTTGGGTGCGGCGCTCCGATGAGGTGAGTAGCGTCGGGGTACCGGTGAGCCGACCGGTCGGTGTGGTCGAACGGTGTCGTCGGGGCGGATGAATCGGAGGCAAGTCATGCTGGATGACGCGCACCGGCGGACGTCGGGCCAGGTCGCGAAATTCCATACCCCCGAGATCGTCCTGGGCCCGGGCGCGTTCGGGGAGGTGCCGGTTGCGACGGCGGGACTCGGGATGCGCCGGCCGTTCGTGGTCAGTGACCGTTGTCTGGAGCGCACACCGTGGTACGCGCAGCTGATCGCCGGACTCCGGGCGGGGGGCCTCGACGCGGCGTCGTATCTGGACGTGTCGCCCAACCCGCGATCCGGCGAGGTCGCGGCCGCGTTCCTCGCCTACAAGGCGCACGATGCCGACGGCCTCGTCGCCCTGGGCGGCGGTTCGGTGATCGACGCCGCCAAAGGAGTCGCCGTGCTGGCGGCCAACGGCGGCCACATTCTCGAGTACGAGGGCATCGACCGCGCCCGCCGACCGCTCCCGCCGCTCATCGCGGTGCCGACCACGGCAGGCAGCGGCGCGGACGTGTCCCAGTTCTGCATCATCAACGACGCCGAACGGCGCACCAAGGTGACCATCATCGGGCGCTCACTCGTGCCGGATGTGACGGTGAGCGATCCGACCCTGCTGACGACCGCGCCCGCCGAGGTCACCGCACAGGTGGGCATGGACGTGCTGACCCACTGTGTGGAGGCCTACGTCTCACTCGCGCACGGGCGCCTCACCGATTCGCTTGCCCTGGAGTCCATTCGCGGCGTGTGGACGCATCTCGAGCGTCTCGTCGACGACCCGCGGGACCGGGTGGCGGCCGAGGAGATGTCACTGGCGGCACTGCGGGCCGGGATGGCGTTCACCAACGCGATCCTCGGCGCGACCCATGCGATGAGTCACCCGGTCGGTGGGCATTGCGATGCCGCGCACGGTGCCATCAACGCCGTCCTGCTGCCGCATGTGATCCGCTACAACGCCCACGTGTGCGCGGACGGTTTCGTCGACCTGGCCGGCGCCATCGGTGTCGAGACGTCCGGTGACGCACGGACCGTCGCCGACCGACTCGCCGACGCCATCGCCGCGCTCGGCGCCCGGGTCGGCATGCCCGCATCTCTCGAGCCGCTCGGCGTCCGCAACGCCGACCTGGACCGCCTGACCACTCACGCGCTGGCCGATTCGTGCATGACCACCAACCCACGACGTCCACAGCCCGCGGGCATCCGGGACCTCTACGCGCAAGCGCTGTGATGACCGGTCCGTCGCACGAGCGAAGCGCTCTCCCCGAACAGGCCGACCTCGACAGCTTGGTCGGACTCCGCAGTGTCAAGGGCAGCCACTACGCCGCGCTGCGTGGGGTCGAGGCGCGGCTGAGTCGCGTGGTCGGTGCGCTCGAACGGATCTCACGCGCTCTCGTCCGTACCGCCGAGGGGCCAGAGGCACTCGTCATCGCCGTCGTCGAGGCGGCTCGTGACCATCTCGGCGCGGACTGGGTCGTCTTCGCGCTCGCCGACGGCCGGCTCGAGCAATCCGCCCCGCGCCACCTGATCAGCGCGGGCAGCGGCCGGCTCTTCGCCTTCGAGGGGGCCGAGCGGGCGGGGGCGCCCGACGATCTGCCCGACGAGGTGCTCAATCGCCTCAACGACATCCTGCGCGGACACGAGACGGTCCTGCACGGCGCGATCCTGCAGGAGGACCACGTCCACGTCCCCGTCGAGCTCGACGGCAACGTCGTCGGGGGATTGTCGGCCTGGACGCCCGTCGGTCGCATGGTCGATCCCACCGACCTCGTCGTCCTGCGCATCTTGGCGAGCCAGGCCATCGTCGCGCTGCTCAACGCGGAGCTGTTCTCCGAGACCGACAGCCACGCAGTCGAGCTGGCGAAACGCAATACCGAGCTCGAACGCACTCAGCGGGAACTGTCGGCGGCCATGCGGGCAACCGTGCTGAACGAGGAGCGCGCACGGATCGCCCGGGAACTCCACGACTCGGTCACCCAATCGGTGCTGTCGGCCGGAGTGCAGATCGAACTGTGCCGCGACCTCGTCGAGGGTCCCGCGCTCGACCGTCTGGACATGGCGGGCCGGTTGACCAAGGAGGCCGTCGAACAGTTGCGGACGTTCATCTACGCGCTCAACAACGCGACGCACGCGCCGTCCCCGAGCGTTCGAGACGTCCTGACCGAACTGTGCTCGCTCCACATGCCGCCCGACCTGCGCACAGCCGTGCATGTGCGGGGCCGGGCGCGCCACCTGGCCGACGAAGTCCAGCACGCGCTGCTGCGGATCGCCGGCGAGGCCCTGTTCAACGCCGCCGTCCACTCGTGTGCCGCCCAGGTCACGGTGACTCTCACCTACTCGGTGGGCACCGTGGCCCTGTCGGTCGACGACGACGGCATCGGAGATCCCGAGCATCTGCGCCGGGTGATGCGCACCGCGTCGCTCGGTGACCTCGCGGCCGGACGTCACCGCGGCCTGGCGAACATGTCCTCTCGGGCGGCCGAGCTCGGGGGCGAACTACGGATCCGCCGGTCGCGGCTCGGCGGCATCCGGGTCACGGCGGCGCTGCCGATCGGCACGACGAACACCGCGATCACCGACGATCCGGTCGGAACAAAGGAGACCGGTTGAGCGAGAACGACATCAGACGTCCCATCCGGACGCTTCTCGTCGACGACCACGCCCTGCTGCGCGAGGGCATGCGATCGCTGCTGGAACGCGAGGACGTCGTGGAGGTGGTGGGCGAGGCGGGTTCGGCCGACGCCGCGCTCGCCGAGGTGAATGCGCGTCGTCCGGATGTGGTCGTGGTGGACCTCAAGCTGTCGGCCGGCACCGAGTACGAGGGATTGCGGCTCATCAAGGAGATCTCGCACCGCCACCCGGAGGTCGCGACCCTCGTGCTCACCACCTTTCTCGACGACGATCTGGTCGTGCGCGCTGTCCGGGCTGGAGCGCGCGGATACGTGGTCAAAGACGTCGACACGACCGAACTCGTCCGCGCGATCCAGGCCGTGTCGGGCGGCGGGAGTGCCTTCGACCCGCGCAGCGCGGCCGTCGTGCTACGTGCGGTGTCGGGCGAGAACGAGACCTCCGAGGCGCTCAGC
This sequence comes from Gordonia sp. NPDC058843, assembly GCF_042743165.1. NCBI lineage: Bacteria > Bacillati > Actinomycetota > Actinomycetes > Mycobacteriales > Gordoniaceae > Gordonia > Gordonia sp. NPDC058843. The sequence continues at coordinate 1,659 of NZ_JBHYNC010000016.1, read as the reverse complement.
GATCGGGAGCGTGAGGTGCTGCGTCTCCTCGCCGACGGACTCGCCAACAAACGCATCGGCGAGACGCTCTACATCTCCGAGTCGACCGTGAAGTTCCACATCCGCAACATCATTCGCAAACTCGGGGTGTCGAAACGGACCGATGCGGTCTATGTCGCGAGCAAGCGTGGGCTCATCTGAGAGGTCGGGTCAGGACTCGGGGTGAGGACGAGCCAGCCGCCGTGATCGACGAGGATCTCGGCGCCCGCGTGCGGGATCGACCGAGCCCAGTCGTGCAGGTCACGCTCGGTGAGCCGTACGACATGGCCGAAGTGCGGACTCGGCTCGTCCTCGAACGGCACTCCGACGACCACGCGCATCCGCGCGACCCGAAGTGCCTCTCCGATCGCGGCGCGGGCACCGGGGGCATCGAGATGCTCGAGGAGATGGATGAGCGTGACAGTGTCGGCCGAGTCGTCGGGGTAGGGGAGCGCAGTCGCGTTCCCGACGGCTGCGACGACCGGCAGACCGAACCGCCGAGCCGCCCGGGAGAGCAGCGAGACCGCGCCGGGCGAGATGTCGCACGCGGTGATCTCGAGGCCGTCCAGTGCGCAGGTCAGGGCGAAGAAGCCGAAGCACGAGCCGACCTCGAGGACGCTGCCGCCGGTGACCAGACCCCTCGCCCGTTCGTGGACGGGAGCGAATGCCGATGCGCCCGTGCGGAGTTCGCGCAACGAGTTGTCGTAGAACGCGGACCACGCATCGGCGGACCTGACGGCCGAAGTGCGGATGATGCCCATTGCCGCGGTCTCGAAACGCTCCTGGCCGGCCACCACGCCGGCCTCGACGAGGGCGACGAGTCCGTCGACGACGACCGCGTCGGAAATGCTCCGCTCGTCGAAGGGGTGGGCGATGTGCAGTACACCCGCCTCCAGATGCCACGAGAGGAGACCGCATCGAGTGAAACCCGGAGGGACGAGCGCGGATCGGACAACTCGTAGTGCAGGTTCGCATACCGGGGAGGAGTCGATACGCGCACTCGCCGAGGTCGTCGCCAGATCAGTCGCGGTCATGAATCGACCGTAGGAGCCCCTTGACCTGCGCATAACTGACCGAGCGGGGGCGATGACCTGTCCGAAAGGATGGTTTGCGACGCACGTCACATCGATGTGATTCGCGAGATTTCGCGTGCATCAGAGCGTTTCGGCGGTGGCGGGTGGCCGGTGACCTGCAGGTATGTCCGAACCGTCGGGCGCCGAGCAGGCGATTTGACCCCGGCGATCCGGTTGCGTAACTTTCTTCGAGTCAGCGCGCCACGGCGCCGCCCCGGAGGGCCTGGAAGGGTCTGGTTGGGGAGTGGAGATCGGGTTTTGTGTTGACCGCCCCTGAATGTGTTGTTCGAGGCTTTGTGTCTTGGATGGGTGTTTGGGGTTGCCAGGGTGTCTTCCGGTCCGGGATTTCTTCGGGGTTGTGGGCTGGGGATTGGTTCTGGTAGGCTGGAAGAGTTGCCCCGGAGACGGGGTGGCGTGGTTGTGTGGATACGAGTCTGCTGGTGAAAGCCCTTGTTGGGGTGTGTATCTGGTGGGTGTGTGTTCTTTGAGAACTCGATAGTGTGATGATGAATTGTTTGATGCCAATGTGGCATCGTGCATCTGTTGTGGATGTAGATGTTTGTTTTTT
>NZ_JBHYNC010000015.1:0-124557 GCF_042743165.1 Gordonia sp. NPDC058843 | reverse complement strand
CGCTCCTCGCACCTCAGGGAGCAAACAGAATCACCGCTCCTCGCACCTCAGGGAGCAAACAGAATCACCGCTCCTCGCACCTCAGGGAGCAAACAGAATCACCGCTCCTCGCACCTCAGGGAGCAAACAAGACCACCGCTATCGCTCCTCGCACCTCAGGGAGCAGGGGCTGGGACCTGCGGTTTTGCGGTTCTTGCGGCTCAGAAAGCAGCAAGAACGCGCTGATCAGCGCAGGGTGACCTGCCGACCCCGGATGCCGTCGCGTGAGCTCCGCTGCTCGATCGTCAGCGGCGAGGTGTCCGCGAGGGCCTCGCCGAGCCACTGGTCGAGCTGATTGAGACCGGCGTACCACTCTTCGTGATGCATCTCGTTGTCGAGGTCGAAGACCGGCACGAGCAGACCGTGCGTGCGGAACGACCCGGCGAACCGCGACCCCTCGCCCACCGTCAACCGTCCGGCGGCGTGCAACCGGGCCATCGCCGACATCAGATCGTCTTCCGGCTCGGGCCGGATCCAGCGCAGGTGCGCTCGCTCCCCGGCGTCGACCCACCAGGGCGCACCGGCGCCGCTGTCGACCACGAGCCGCGCGGTCGGCAAGACCGACTCGTTGGCACGCTCGAACATCGCCGTGATCTCGGCGGGAACATCGGTGCCCTCCACGAACCACCAGCCGAAATCCTGGTGCACCGTGATATCCAGCGTGGCATCGGTTTTCACGACCTCGTCGAGGGTCGGCGCCTCGTCGGCGGAGTCGAGGTCGAACTCGCTACCGGCGTCGGCATGTGCGGCCCACGCGATGGCCGCGGCCAGTTCGACGGTGAGCGCCGTCCGATCCGGATCGGTCTGCAATCCCACGAAACCCTCGGCGGCGCCGTCGACATCGCGGACGAGAGCGGGCACCGCACCCGGCAGGATGGTCACGATCGAGACGTCGTTACGCGAGCCCGCCGGTTCGGCGAGCTCGAGTCGCGCGGTCGCCGATGCCACGAAGGTCCGCAGTGCGACGAAATCGCATTCGGACGCGAATCCGGCGAAGGGCCGGGGCGGCGGCGCCAGAGCGGCGGCCTGCCGCGCCTTCCGTGCTGCCACGCGCTCGGCGCGATTGCTTCCCGGACGTGGTCCGCTGCCCCGCTTGCTCTTCTTGCCCATCGGTCCACTCTCTCACGACGGCTCGCGGCGCCCGACAGGGTCGTGCGGCCGGCGGCTCAGTCGACCGTCACCAGCCAGTCGCGCACCTTCGCCGGATGGTTGGTGGCCACCCACCGCACCCCGAGATCAGCGCAGAGCTGGACGTCGACCTGTTCGTCGACCGTCCAGCAGTACGTCACCCGTCCGGCCGCGGCGGCACGGTCGACGAGGTCCGGATACTGCCGCAGAGTCATCACCGACGGCCCGATGCCCGTCGCTCCGACCGCGGTCGCGGCACCGCCCCCGAGGACCCGAGCGGTGTCACCGAGCAGGATCGTCGGCAACATGGGGGCATGGCGTCGGATGCGCCAGACCCCGGCCGAGGAGAACGAGATGACCACCGCGCGGCTGTGATCGGCCGATGGCGGGGTCGCCACCCCGAACTCGTGCAACATCTCGAGGAGCTTCTGCTCGACGAGACTGCCGAACCGCACCGGATGCTTGGTCTCGATGAACAGCCGGACCGGCCGACGCCAGTCCAGGGTCAACGTGAGCAACTCCCGCAGTGTCAGGATCGATGCCGGCCCGCCCGACGCGTGCCAGCTGCCGAAGTCGAGTTCACGCAGTTCGGCGAGCGTCATCTCGCTGACGATGCCCGTGCCGTCGGATGTCCGGTCGACGGTTCGGTCGTGCACGCAGACGAGCTCGTGGTCGGCGGTCAGCCGGACGTCGCATTCGAGTCCGTCCGCTCCCTGCGCGAGAGCCAACTCGTAAGCAGCAAGGGTGTGTTCCGGACAGTCGCCGGATGCTCCGCGGTGTGCCACCACCGCCGGCTTGCCCGAACGCGAGACCTTCTCGGCCGCGCCCACATTGACCCCTGAGTTCATCCGACCGCCACCCACCGTCTCGTCGGGACCGGGGCCGCGGCGGCGACCTCGAAGAGAGTCCGCACCCGGCGTGCCATCCAGAAGGCGAAGGCAGCGGAGACCGCCGCGCTGACGACGACCATGATCAGCGAGTTCGCCCCGGTCTGTAGCGAGTCCGAGCGCCACGCGATGAGCCGGGCGACGACGGCGGCTCCAGCCGTCACGTTGACCAGCACCCAGGCAACCCACAGCTTGCGGAGTCGTCTGCCCACCAGGTCGGCATCGAGCGCGGGGTCGTGGCCGACCCGGTGCGCGGCGACCTCCTGCAACACCAGCGGGGCACCGACGAGGTTGATCAGCGGCAACCCGGACAGGGCCGCGACCCAACCGGGGCGGCGCGGGTCGAGGAGTCCCGCCGATGCGTAGGTGTCAGCGCGCAGCTCCAGAACCCATCGCATGAAAGCCAGTGTCGCGAGTACGAATCCGAGGAACGCGACGACACCGACGAAGACGGTCAGCCAGTCCGACGCGACGATCAGGCCCTCGGGCAGTGGGCGGTCTCGGTTGACGACCAACAGGATGTAGCGGACCAGATGGACAAGAGCGGACGCGCCCAGCGCGACACCGGCGAGCACCAGGGTGAGGGCGAACCGGGCACGCGAACCCTCGAGCTTCTGATGTGCGGTGTCGGCCTCCGCAGGTTCGTCGTGCAGACCCCACGTGGGTAGGTAGACGTACCGAGGGATGAGGCGGGGACCGCGTCGGCCCGAGGGGCCGCGTCGTGCGGGTATCGCCTCGGGTGGCCGACGGGCGACCCATCGCACGTTGCGGCTGCGATACACGCGCCCGGCGGGCGCCGGATGCGAACCCGAACGAGGAGGAACCTGCGGTCGATGCATCGGACCACCCGGAACCGACGACCGTGCCGACGACGCCGGTCGGGCCGCCATCGCACGAGCGGCATCGTCGACGACGCTCAGCGGTCCGCCGCATCGGGGACAGTGATCGCGTCCGGGACGGTGCGGCGCCTGGATTCGGCACCGCGGGCACAGGTCGATCATCGGCCGGTGTCGCCCTCGGATCGCCGATCACCGAGCTCGACGGGCTTGCCGTGTTCCTGCCAGGCGAGCATGCCACCACGAACGCAGATGCCGTCGTAACCGACTTGGGCGAGGTACTGCAGCACGCGCATCGATCGGCCACTGGAATGACAGACCACGTAGAGGTCCTGGTCCGGGTCGAGTTCGTCGAGGCGTCCGGGAACCTCGGCCAACGGGATGTGCACGGCTCCCCGGATATGGCCGGACGCCCATTCGTCGTCCTCGCGGACGTCGAGCATGATCGCGTCGGTCTGCGCGGTGAAGTCGTCCGGAAGGTCGGTCACCGGCACCTGCGTGATGTCGCCCATGGTCACGTTTTCCATGGTGGCACAGAGTCGGCCGGGTGCGATGCCACCTCTCCACGACGCCGGTCCGCGCGCCGTCGCGACCAGCCGTCGAGGGGCCACCGATCTGGGACTATGTTTACCTACATAATTTTATCCACATGCACGTCCTGGTCGTTTGTCCCCAGGCCACGAACTGACTGTCTAGTTGGGGATGAGACTGTGGAATTGTGGAAAAACGCAGGCCAAGGGTCATCTACTTGTGACAACGGTCACTCGTTTGGCCGGATGTGCGCGTAGGAAGTTCACGACAGTGCATGGGCCGAGGCGACCTGAAGTTCCACTTCAATGAACAGCACCTGTGGATAACTTGGGGACAATACACAACGAAAACCGGGTGGACGGCCCCGTCGGTGGCGCTTCAGTCCCGGTGCAGAAGCGACATGCGCAACGACGGCGCGCGATCGAACGCTGCCAGAACACCCGTAGTCACGCTCTCCGCCAAGCCCGCGACAGAGGTCTGGCTTCCCACCAGACGCATCAGCAACGGCTTCGGTGTCTCCACAACGGTGATCTCGGCGTCCGGATACCTTTCGGCCACGACGGAGCGCATGACGCCGATCCCGTCGACGACGCCGAGTTCGGCGGCGCGTCGGCCGATCCAGACGTCGCCGTTGAAGAGCTCCTCGTCGGACGCGGTCAGTTTCTTGCCGCGGCGCTGCCGCACCCAGGCGATGAACGCCTCGTGCAGCTGCCCCTGCAGTCCCTTGAGCCATTCGACGTCCTCGGCCTGCTGGGGCGAGAACGTGTCGAGCCGGGCCTTGTTCTCACCCGTCGTGTAGAGCCTGCGCTCCACGCCGAACCGGTCGAGCACAGCCGAGAAACCGAAACCCGACGACACCACGCCGATCGAACCGACGATGGAGGTGTGGGCGGCGAAGATCTCGTCGGCGGCGCATGCGATCCAGTAGCCGCCGGAGGCTGCGACGTCCTCACAGAACGCGAGGACGGGCACCCCCTTCTCCGCCGAGAGCTGGCGAATGCGTTCGGCGATGTACTCCGACTGCGCCGGCGAACCGCCCGGCGAATTGATGACGACCACGACCGCCCGCAACCGCTCCGTGGCGAAGGCCTTCTTCAGAACCGGCTCGACGGACTCGGTGTTGACGCCGTGCTTGCCCATCCCGGCGATCCCGATCGGGCCGTCGAGACGGACCACAGCGACCTGCTCGGTTCGCGCCTTCGAGAATTTCTTCCCCACCGCCGCCAGCGGCCCTACAGTCATCTGCCCGAGTGTAACGACGCGTGCAGACCGCGTGCGTCTCCTGTCCGCGTGCGCCGCGACACCCTGCGGCGTCGGACGCACCGTAGAATCTGCCGGGTGCAGGTGCGGTGGCTCAGCGCATTCCTCGATTTCCCCGCCGAGGTGTTCGGCAGCGAGGTGACCTTCTGGCGCGCGATCTCGGGCAGCACGGTCTCCCCGCCACGTGGCGAGCACCGTGAGTTCGCGTCGCTCGAGCCGTTCTACGGCGACCCCCACCTTCGTGTCCAGCGGATCGACGACGGTCCGGGCGGGGTCCATCTCGACATCCACACCGACGACCCGCACGCCTCCGCCGCCGAGGCGGTCGCGCTCGGGGCGATCCTTGTCCAGGACGCCGGCACCCACCTCACCCTGCGATCGCCGGCCGGGTTCGTGTTCTGCCTCGTGCCCTGGGAGGGCGAGTCGAAGCGCTCGCGACCCATCCGATGGCCCGGCGACGCGATCAGCATCATCGACCAGTTGTGCATCGACATCCCGGGTGACATGTTCGACGCCGAGGTCGAGTTCTGGACCCGGGTCACCGGCTGGCCGACCAAGCCCCGAGGCCGCAGCGAACTGGTCGCTCTGCGTCGCGACCCGGCGGTGACGCTCGGAATCCTGTTGCAGCGCACGCAGGACGAGAACCGCAGAGACGGCACGGCGACCGCGCACCTCGACATCGCCACCAACTCCGTCACCGACGAGGTCGCCCGGCACGAGGACTGGGGCGCCCGCGCGATCGAGCACTATCCCCATTGGACGACGATGGCCGACCCGGTCGGACGCCCCTACTGCATCACCTCTCGGAATCCGCGCACCGGCGATTGAGTCGCGGCCCGGGGCGGGTCGCAGGTGCAGCGGGTCGTTGCGCCTGGCGCAACGATCACCGAGGTCTACCGGCTAGCCGGACTCGGACGTCAGGTACCGGTCACGAACTCGCGGAGCCGGTCGACCTCGACCTCGACCTCGCGGCGTTCGGCAACGGTCACCGTACGCAGGAACTCCACCACCGGTACCTCGTCGGCGTCGAGAGACCATGTGCCCACCAGGAATCCGTCGACGAATACGAACCCGGGCGACCGGCCGTTCGGGGTCACCGTGCGCCGGAACATCTCGGGTTCGGCGACCCGGATCCGGTCGGCCTGGGCGCCGATCACATGGTCGAACGGCGCTATGAGCCGCGCGGGTGCCGGAGCATCCGGATCGGCGAGCGCGAGGCCGTCGAGGTCGTAGAGGATCTCGCCGTTCGGTCCTGCGAGACGGACGAGTTCCCAGTCGGCCTCGAGCTTCTCCACCAGCGGGCGCAACCGGGTCAGCCCGGACCAGGTCTGGATGGCCTTCACGGTCGCCGGACCGAAACCGCGCAGGTACAACCGGATCAGGTCGGCACGGGCATCATCATCGACGACCGCCGGCTCGCCGGGCCCGACCCACTCGTCGAACAGTCGGTACGTCGGACCGCCCCGACCGCGCCACAGACCGCGTGGCGGTACCTGGACCAACGGCAGGCCACATCGAGCGATCGCGGTGAGTGTCGACGCATCCTCGGCAGGATGGCGGGAGCCCAGTTCTCGCCCGAGTTGAGCGCCGGTGAGTTCGCGGCCCGCGAGGATCTCCGCGGCGGACGTGAGAACCCTTGCGGGATCGGCATTCACCAGTCTCGGCGCGTGGTAGTCCGTGAGCTCACGTCGCAGCGTCGGTTCGGCGAGGCGACGAATCCAGCGCGCGTCTTCGGCGTCGATCAAGAAGATCGTAGAACGCAGCAACGCCATCCGGACGACCTCACGGTCTGTGAGCAGCTCATCCAACTCGAGCGGGTCGAAATCCGCTATCCGCGACCATAATCCGAAGAATGCCGCGCGTGGATCCTGCGACTGCAACCCGACACAGCGGTCGAGGACCTCGATGGCGTCCTCGGCGACCGGGGTGAGCAGATGCTGGCGTTGCAGAAGAGTTCGATTCCACTGCCGCAGCGAGATCTCTTCGGTCACCGCACGGCTCGTCGGACATCCGGCCGCATGGCTCGATCGGCCACCGCGGCGTCAGCCCGGGTAGCCGACACCGGTCGCCGCGTGACAGCGGTATCCGTGCGGATTCTTGGCGAGGTACTGCTGGTGATAGTCCTCGGCGTAATAGAACCGGCCGCCTCCCGCCCCGGCGAGCGTCTTGATCTCGGTCGTGATCGGACCCTCCCCGGCAGCATCGAGTGCGGTCTGGAAGGTCGCGGCGGTCTTCCGGACAACGGCCACGTCCTCGTCGGTCAAGCCGTACACCGCGGATCGGTACTGGGTGCCGATGTCGTTGCCCTGACGCATCTCCTGGGTCGGGTCGTGCGACTCCCAGAAGATCTTCAGCAGACCCTCGAGATCGATGACGGCCGGATCGAAGACCACCAGGGCGGCCTCGGTGTGGCCGGTCCGGGCGGTGCAGGTCTCCTCGTAGGTCGGGTTGGGCGTGAACCCGCCCGCGTAACCGACCGCGGTCGTGTGCACGCCGGGGATCTGCCAGAAGATCTCCTCGATGCCCCAGAAACACCCACCGGCCAGCACGATCGCGGCGAGACCGTCGTCGAACCTGCCGATGCCGTGTACGTGGGTGCCGTCGGATTCCGGCCGACCACGCATCGGGGTCTCGAGAATCAGGTGCTCGCCGGGAACGGTGATCTCGGACGTGCGGCCGGGCAGGGCGGCGTCGGCACCGACGAGATCCTGCTTGCGGGAAGCGCCGAAGAGCTGGTCGAGCCAAGACATGGTGCAAGTCTACGCGCGGCGATCCTGCGTTCCGATCACGACGACTTGAGCCGATCGTTCGAGTCTGTCTATGATGGCGGTCACATCAAGCGCTCTGTGATACCGCTCACTCTGAGCGTCCCGGTCTCCTCGACGGGTGGATATATCTGCCGATCCAGGGACGAAAGGCGACGATGGCGACGCACGCGACCCGAGATCTTCGACGCGCCCCGGGGGTCGGCCGAACCGCTCCACGCGTCGTCACCTACGACGTGGCGAAGAGCTGCCGCACCAGCGCGCTCACCATTCTCGCGCTCATCGCCGTCTTCATTCTGCTCGTCCTGATCTGATCGGCACGGACCCGATACGGCTCCGAAGCCGTTGTTCCCTCCGCTCGTCACGCCATCTGCGTCACTGAAATCTCAACCGCACTTGATGTTTCTTGGCGTGGAATTGTTGCAATCACTAGTGCTCTGGGGAAGGCTGGAAGCGTTCGTGTGGCGCCCGGCCCAGCTGTCGGTGCCATGCGTGGACAGGTAAAACGAGTAGCACCTCAGAGAGGAACATCGTGGCTGATTACACCTTGCCGGATCTCGATTACGACTATGCGGCACTGGAACCGCACATCTCCGGCAGGATCATGGAGCTCCACCACAGCAAGCACCACGCCACCTACGTCAAGGGCGCCAACGACACCCTGGAGAAGCTGGCCGCGGCTCGCGACGACGACAGCATCGCCGGCAAGGTCTACGGACTCTCGGCCACCCTGTCGTTCCACCTGGGCGGTCACACCAACCACTCCATCTTCTGGAAGAACTTGTCGCCCAACGGTGGTGGCGAGCCCGACGGCGACCTCGCCGCCGCTCTCACCGAGCAGTTCGGTGGCTTCGACAAGTTCAAGGCCCACTTCACCGCCGCAGCCACCACCCTGCAGGGTTCGGGCTGGGCGATCCTGGGCTACGACACCATCGGCGGCAAGCTCGTCATCCTGCAGCTGACCGACCAGAGCGGCAACATCCCCGCCGCCATCATCCCGGTCGTCATGCTGGACATGTGGGAGCACGCCTTCTACCTCGACTACCAGAACGTCAAGCCGGACTACGTCAAGGCGTGGTGGAACGTCGTCAATTGGGCCGACGCCAACGAGCGTCTCGCCCGCGCGAAGAGCCAGGGCAGCGGACTGGTCGTCCCGGCCTGATTCCCGGGTTCGCCAAACACCAACGGCGCCGGTCACCTTCGGGTGACCGGCGCTGTTCGTTGTCCGCGAAGCGAAGCGGCCCCCCATTGCTCCCTGAGGAGCGCCCGGCGCTCCTCAGGGAGCAGAGATCAACGCTCGCAAGCTCGCTCCCCAGGGAGCAGAGCTCTTTCACAGGGGTCACGACTACAACGCGAGCGTGACCCCGATGGCGACTGCACACGCCACGCCGATGACGATGAGCGCGACCGCGTCTGCCCGCCCGGGACCGGCCTGGTGGGCGGTCAGGCGGCCGGTGCCGCCGCGGGCGGTGATCGCCTCGGACATCTCGGCGCTGCGTCGGAGTGCCGAGGACATGGCCGCGGTGATCAGATCCATGATCCCCATCTCCGCCGACGGATGGTCGCTCCGGCCTTCCGTCGTCGGTCGCAGGCGATGCGCCGCACGCAGCATGCGCAACTCCTCGATCAGCAAGGGAAGACCCCTGAGGCACAACGCGATCGCCACTGCCCACTCATCGACGGGGAGGCGCAGCCACCGGAGCGGGCGCATCAACCGTGCGAGTGCCGGCGCCACATCTGCCATGGGAGTGGTCCAGATGACGAGGATCGAGCTGGCGACGAGGACAAGGGCCAGCGTGATGGCGCGCAGGAACACCAGAGCACCGGGGATGCCGGCGAAGGACGCGTTGAACACGACGCCGATCCCGATCAGGCCCCAGAACCACCACGGCGGACGCGGTATGGCGCCCAACGGGATTCCCGCGACCAATGCGGTGATCACGACCACCGCGGCGACCATGCCGAGGGCCGGCCACGACGGCAGCACCCAGGTCATGATCCCGAGGATCAGCACGATCACGAGTTTGGTCCCCGCCCACAACCGGTGCACGAACGAGTCGCCCGGCACCTGCCGCAGCGGAACGGTACGCATCGTCATCGGGTTCCTCCGTTCCATCCGGGCGCCTGATCGATCATGTGTTGCGAATCGGGCAGCAGACGACCGTCGACGAGGCGGACTCGTCGGGTGCACACCGACTCCAACGCCTCGAAGTCGTGGGAGATGATCACGATCGTCATGCCGTCGGCGCGGAGTCGTGCCAGGAGCGCGACGATCTCTTCGCGGGCCGGTGGATCGAGGCCGGCCAGCGGCTCGTCGAGGACGAGCAGGTCGGGATGGCGGGCGATGAGTCCGGCCAGGACGACGCGCCGCATCTGTCCGCCCGAGAGCGCGTCGACCTTGGTGACCGCCATCTGGCGTGGCAACCCGACGAGTTCGAGAACGCGGGCCACCTCGGCGGTGCCCACCTTCTCGCCACCCGCCGCCATGATCTCGTCGGCAACAGTGACCTTCTGCAGCTGCAGCCGAGCGTGCTGGAATCCGAGCCCGACCGCTCCGACCCGGTCGGTCATCGGCGTTCCGGCGTCGAAACCGGCTCCAGGAGTTATCTTTTCGTGGACATCAAGCAGGCGGCACGTTCCGGTCCCCGGCGTGAGCAGCCCGGCCATGATCCATGCGAGGGTCGTCTTGCCCGACCCATTGCCACCGACGACGAGGAGTCCCTCGCCGCGGTAGACCGTCAGGGAGATCGCCTGCAGCGCGACGACCTCCCACGGCGAGCCCGGCAGGTGGGCGTACCCCACCTGGTCGAGAACCAGGAGAGGTCCGCCGATCCGCGACGTCGAGGCGGGCGGCGGTGACGGGCGCGACGTCTGAGCCGGGGCGGCCAGGTCGGCATCGGGACTCGGCATCCAGTCCGGCGCGTGCGGCACCATTCGCCCTCCGCCCAGGTGGATCACCCGGTCGGCGGCCGCGGCCTCGCTTCCTCGGTGCGTGACCAGGACGACGGCGATCCCGCGGCGCGCCGGGAGGCCCGCCAGCAGCGCCAGCAGCTGTCCCCGACCTTCCGGATCGACCATGGAGGTCACCTCGTCGGCGATGAGCAGTTGCGGGCTCCGCGCGAGCGCCCCGGCGATCGCCAGCCGCTGTTGCTGACCGCCTGACAGATCCGTGGTCTCGCGGTCTCCGAGACCTGCCAAGCCCACCTCGTCGAGCAGCGCGTCGACATCGACGTCGACTCCCGGTGGCAGGCCCCAGACGACGTCGTCGGCGACGCGCGAACCCAACATCTGGATCTCCGGGCGCTGCAGGACGAGAGCGGTCCCCCCGTGCGCGCCCAGACCCGCCCGGCCCGGCCGGTGGACCGTTCCCGTCGTCGCGTCGCGGCCGGCCAGGATCTTCGCGAGGGTCGACTTGCCGGAGCCGTTGGCTCCGACCACGGCGACGAACTCACCCGGATCGATCCGCAGGTCGATCTCGTGCAGCACCGGGCGGGCGTCCGGGGCGTAGGCGAATCCGACGCGTTCGAGGACCAGGGGCAGCGGTGCGATACCCGGATCACCCGCGGGTGCACCCGTCGCGAACGTCGACGGCGCGGCGTCGAGGGTGTCCTCGCTCGGCACGTCCCGCAACCGGCTGATGACGGAACCGAGAATCCACCACGCGACGAGAAGCGAGATCGCGGTGCCGACGGTCCCCGACACCCAGACCCACACCCACCAGTCGTCGGCAATGCTCCGGCTCATGGCATCGAGCCCGTCGGCGACGCCCCCGGTCGGGCCCCACCCGTGCAGCCACTTCGCTACACCGTGGATGGAGTTGGTCATCGCCTCGATCGTCAGCTCCCGCAGGGGCACCAGCACGAGCAGGACCAGCACGGAGATCCCGCCGAGCAGGGGCGAGGCCACCAGCGTGGCGCCACCGAGCACACCGATCCCCCGGCCCCGGCGCTTGATGTCGCCGACCAGGCCACCGATCAGCGCCGACCCCAGCACGGTCGCCATGGCGCCGGTCCCCGCCATCGCGAACGCGACGGCGGTGGTGGCGACCGTCGCGGTGATGAGGGCCCGCGGCCGGGTGCGCGCGGCGACGAGTGCGAGCGGTACCGGGGCGAGCAGTCCGGCCGCCTGGGCCAACGGGATGACCGACGCGATGACCACCGCCGCGACGGTCAGTCCGCCGAAGATCGCGACGGACGCGAACTCCATGGGTCGCAGCGGGGGCGAGTTCTTCACCGGTCCAGTGTGCCTGGTGTCGCCGTCCCCACCGGCGGCGACAGTGGCCAGGAGCCACGACTGTCGTTCGTTCGCATGTTAAAGATCCATCACAACACGGTGATTCGAGTTGTCCGCGTCTCGCTGCGGGTGGATGGTCTTTTCACCCGGGTCGGTTGCCGGTCCCCAGTCCGTGGATCATCCCGACATCGCGCCCGGGTCGGAGGAGGACATCATGCAGTCGATTCCGATCGGGCTCACCCCGTTCCAGCACGAGGGCACTCTGAACGGGATTCTCATCTCGGGCCGCTGGCCGGAGTCGACGCTGGAGTGGACGCAGACACTCGTTGCATCGGTCCGCATCGCCTGCCGGCCGGGTTTCCTACCCACGACGACGATCTTCGGCGTGGTCGAGCAGCGTCCCGAGCAGGGGGAGGCGGACACCGTCGGCATGATGGTCGCGATCGGGAACGTCGTCGACGACAGCTTCGTCGAAGCGGGCCGGTTCCTGAACAACCCACCGGCGCTGGTCATGCTGCACCCGCCTTCGCAGACACGCCCGTCGCTCCCCGAGTGCTCCCGGGTCGCTTCCGGATGCGTGCTGCTGCCCGGACTCCCCGAACTCGGACTCGAGCACCGGGCGGGCTGGGCCGAGGCGGAGGCCGACGGGACCGTGGTCAACCTCCGCAACCAAGTGGGGATCGACCCCAACGCCGACCCCGACACCGCGGTCCTCGCGATGCTTCTCGCAGCGTGAGGCCGGGCGGCGACCCGAAGCCTTCTCGACGGGCCTCCGGAGGTCGGGTTACGGCGTCCCGAACATTCAGTTTTGATGCCCCTACCTGCAGAAATACGGCCATTCGACGAGTTGCGCCCGTGAGTTAGCCCTGACTAACCTGGCGTCCGTGACCGCCGCCCTGATCCTGAGCTTCGGCGTGATCTTCGTCGCCGAACTCGGTGACAAGTCACAGCTGATGGCGATGACCTACGCCCTGCGCTACCGCTGGTGGGTCATCCTCCTCGCGATCACCGTGGCCACCACCGCCGTGCATGCGGTCTCGGTCTTCTTCGGCCACTTCCTCGGACTGTCCATACCCACCGCGCTCCTGACGATCCTCGCCGGACTCGCGATGCTGGTCTTCGGCCTGTGGACCCTACGCGGCGACCGGCTCGACGACGAGGAGTCGAGCCGGGCGACCCGTGTCGGCGCCTCGGTGTTCTTCGCGGTCATGTCGGCGTTCTTCCTCGCCGAGCTGGGCGACAAGACGATGCTCGCGACCATCACCCTCGCCACCGACAACGACTGGCTGGGGGTGTGGATCGGATCGACACTCGGCATGGTCGCCGCTGACGCGCTCGCCATCGGAGTGGGCGTCCTGCTGGGCCGACATCTCCCCGAGCGCATCATCGCCATCGGTGCGGCCGTCCTCTTCTTCGCCTTCGCGGCATGGCTGATCACCGACGGCCTGATCGGTGCGTCGGTACCCGTGATCGCCGGCACCCTCAGCGCTGTCGTCATCATCATCGGAGTGGGAATCGTGTTGATCCGGCGGGAGAGCCGACTCCGTTCGGACGACAGCGCCCGAGCGCTCGTTCGGTAAAACAGAGGGCTGATCGAGGGTCGTTCGCGGCATCTGACTATCGTGAAACTGCAGCATGAGCCGGAGCGGCGTCGCCGACGACGGTGACGCGGCCGGCAGGAGAACGGGTCGGGTACCGCGAAAGGATTACTTCACACATGGACGTTTCAGGCGCTTCCGTACTGGTCACCGGCGGGGCTTCCGGCCTCGGCGCAGCCACCGCACGGCGTTTCGCAGCAGCCGGCGCCCAGGTCTTCGGTCTCGACCTGCAGGCCTCGATCGACAAGGCCGCGCCGACCGACGGAGTCACGCTGGTCGCCGCCGATGTCACCGACGAGGCTCAGGTCCAGGCCGCCATCGAGACCATCGCCGAGTCCGGGGCGCCGCTGCGCGTCGCGGTCAACTGCGCGGGCGTCGGTTGGGCCGCACGAATCCTCGGCAAGAAGGGTCCGCACGAGCTCGACCTCTTCCGCAAGGTCATCGAGATCAACCTGATCGGCACCTTCAACGTCATGCGGCTGGCCGCCAACCGCATGCAGGAGGAATCCACCATCGACGGCGACGGTCAGCGCGGCGTCATCATCAATACCGCGTCAGTGGCCGCCTTCGAGGGCCAGATCGGTCAGATCGCGTACGCGGCGTCGAAGGGTGGCGTGCACGCGATGACCATCTCGGCGGCTCGCGACCTCGCGCGCATCGGCGTGCGTGTGTGCACCATCGCCCCGGGAACCATCAGCACACCGATGCTCGCCGGCGTGACCCCCGAGTTCCAGCAGACCCTCGCCGAGGCCATCCCGTTCCCGCAGCGTCTCGGCGAGCCCGACGAGTACGCCCAACTCGCCGAGTTCATCGTCGCCCACAACTACCTCAACGGCGAGACCATCCGCATGGACGGTGCAATCCGGATGGCACCGCGCTGATCTCGATCTGAGCGACTCCGTCGGCTTCGATCCGAGCGACTCCGTCGGCTTCGATCCGAGCGACTCCGTCGGCTTCGATCCGGGCGACTCCGTCGCGGCGGAGTCGGCCGGCCGATCACCGGTCGGCCGGCTCCTCGGTGTCCTGCTGCGCCTTCAACGCGCGAGCGAGCCTGATCAACGGCGCGGCGTCGGCTTCGAGGCCGTCGCCGTCCGCCGGGGCCAGATCCCGGACGGGACCGCCGCTGCCGTCCCGAGGATCGTGCTCGGCGACGGCGGAACGCAGCAGCCTCGCCTGCACCTCCGGCTCGGCATACCCGAACACCGCTGGAATCCGAGGGCTCAACTGCGTCAAGGCGTCTCGGGTCTCGACGACGCGCCGATGCAATCGTGTGGTCGGCGTCAGGCGGCCGGCGTCCGGCAGCACGACCTCCGGGACCGCGTCGGTCACCAGCCGCCACAGGGGTAGGAGGTCTGCGTCGAGTCGGCGACGACGCCTGTTGGCGGCGATCATCTGGATCCGGGCATAGACCATCGGGTAGCTGATTCCCAGTAGGAACGCCACGACACCGACGACGGCGACAACCCTGTTCGTCGTCAAGAGCCACGGCGACCGAACGACATTCGTCGCGGACACGATCACGAACACGATCTGGCAGACGGCGCCGATGGCCAGACAGGTCAGTCCGGTCATCAGAAGACCAAGAGACACACGGAGATACCCGTCCGCCGTCGCGTAGAACTTGCGGACGCTGTTGACGCAGGCGATGAAGCCGTAGGTCAGGTACCCGCTGGCGATCAGCATGAAGAGCGCGAAACCCCAGTTCTGGACGGTCCATTCATCGATGGTCGCGGTCCGGATCTCCACCGGGATGACCAGCATGGTCACCTGCAGCCCGACGAGCGCCATCACCAGCGGTAGCGCCTCCCACCCGGCGCGGCGCTCCCGCGTGACCTGCCCAGGGAAGAAGAACACGACCACCAGCGCAGCCACCCCGATCGCGAGGAGCGCGTAGAACGCCACCCTCGACAAGCCGGCGAAGCCGAGTTCGTTGAGCACATCGGCGGCCGACTCGTCGACGACGACGAACGCGAGGGTCAGCGATGCCACGGCGACCATCATCGCCAGCGGCTGCAGCCCCCACCCGGCACGGCGGATCTGGTCGAGGCGCCAGCAGAACGCGAAGGCGAAGACGACGGCCGCGCCGGCGTTGACCGCGCCGATTCCGACGTCCACACCGGAGGACAGGTCGGCCGAGTGAGCCTGGACGCCCGCAGGCGGCAGGACACCGGACGACAGGAGATTGACCGTCGGGCCCCCGCCCGCGACAGTGATCACGCCCAACAGGGACTCACATTCTCACCGCGGTCGCAACCGGCCCGCATCTCACAGCCACCCTCGGTGGCCACCGAGCAGCCGCTGCAGACCGCGCAGCTCGTCGTGCGCTGCCGTGCTCCCCACGCCGGTACTGGCGTCCTCGGCCCAGCCGAGGATCAACGACGCCAGCATCTCGGCTTCCCACTCGGCATCGTCGGAGTAGCACGTGCGCCGGAGTGCGGCCGTCGACTCGTCCTGCGTCAGGGCATCGAGGCCCTGGGCCGAGACCTCGCCCAGGATCTGATGACCGGCGATCAGATGTCCGAACTCGTGGATGACGATCTGGTCGCGGTGCAGGCGTGACGTGTGGGCCTGGTGGAAGAAGTAGTCCGCATCGGTGGCGGCCAGCCAGATGCCGTTGGGCACGCCGGCGGGCAGCGGATGCGCGATCAACCGGATGGGCCGACCGCGACGTTCGCCGTACCGTTCGCACAGTTGAGTGACGTCGAGGGGCAGATCGAGATCGAGCCCCTTCAACGTGGTGCGGCACAGCGTGCGCAATGCGCGCTCGGATCGACGCATGGCCTCATCGAATCACGAGCACGCACGACGCCGCGATCCACCCGCAGTGATCGACTTCTCGGGCCTGTCCGGGCCGACACCCCTCGGTCCGGACAATCAGGCTCCGCGAACGTCCCACCCGCGGTCAGTCGTCGCTGTGGTCTCCGACGACGCGAAGTCGCGAGTCCGCCGACGGCTTGCTGTCACTCAGGCCGGCCGCGATGACGTCCGGCGGGTCCTTGGGCAGACCCTGCTGCTCGCGCAACACCTTGATCAGCTCGTTGACCACCGTGACCGAATCGCTCGACAGCCCCGCCAGGCGGAAAGCCGCCAGCTGGACGTTCGTATCGGCCTGCAACCGCATCAGATCGATCTCGTCACGGGTGCGCTGCGCGGCCCGATCCTCGAGAAAATAGTGCACATCGACCCCGAAAGCGGCCGCGATGCCCTCCACCGTGCGGAACGACGGGGACTTGGCCTTCCCCGAACGCAGCTGGCTGAGATACGACTCGCCCAGCCGGAACCCCCGCTCGGTCGATCGCGCCGCGATCGCTTTCGCGCTGTACGCCCGACCGTTCGGTCCTGGAACAGTCCGGAACAGTTCCTCGAGCCGCCGGGCGAACAGCCCGGGGTCGAGAGCATCTGTATCCGTCGTCCTCGAACGATCGGAGTCGGTGCGTCCGGTGTCGCCCATAGGCTTCTCCGCCCCTCCTGAAGTCATGACAATCTTCTCCGACACGCAAAATTTGAATTTGCAAGCATTAAAGCCCGCTGTACACGGCCGTCGCAACGGTCGGTACGATCAGAAAGTACCGGACCGCCGCGCTCGACGCGTATCACCTGTGAAGATGGTGTAACGATCGTTAGTGTGGCGTTCTTCACATTCTTGGGGGGCATGGGTTGCCGACACGGATCCGGCAGGTGAACATTCGGCTCCGGCGCGGGGCGTGCGGCGGTCTGCTGCGCGGTGTGAGCGACGTTGTTTCTCCCCATCGACTGTACGCCTGACGAACCATGACCCACCGTCTCCCATCCGACACCGGCGCCTCCCGCAGCAGGACGTGCGGCCCCGCCGTCCTGTTCGTCGTCATCGCCGCGATCGCGTTCATCGTCCTGGCGCCCGGTGTCGCGTCGCCTGCGCCCTCGGACCCAGGCGTGTCCGGATCCGATTACACCGATTCCGACTCGACCACCGATTCCGACGCTGACTCGGAGTCGGACGCCGAGTCGGATGTCACCGACGATGACGGGCCGGGCGACACACCCGGCGGCTCGGCGGCCGACGATGCCGAGCCGAGCGATGCAGAGACCACCGACCCCGAGACCGAGACCGAGACAGAGACCACGGACGAGTCCTCGCCGTCGTATCCCCCGGGTTGCGGATGCGGTTCGACGGAGACGTCGGACTCGACGACCGAGACCACCGACACGACTGACACGACTGACACGACGGCGTCGACCACCACGACGACCACCGATGACCCGGACCCGACGAACTCGGGGTCTCAGACCACGTCCGGGAGCGACGGGGACGGCGAGGGGGGCGTCACCATCCGCCGCACCCGCGAGCCGGAGGCGGGGACGACATCCGACGGCGACGTGGGCGGGTCCGATCCCCCCGGAGTCCCCGCGGGCTCCGGACCGGCCGTCGCCGACGTACCGTCGGTCGCGCCGCCGAGTGGTGGTGGGTCCGCGGGGGCACCCGAGGTGGCCCCGGGCTCGGGTTCCACCACCGAGCCGGGGGCCGACCGCCGTTCCGCCAGAGCCGAATCCGAATCCAAATCCGAATCCGACGACACTGACAGTCCGCAGACGATCGCAGGTGCGCAGGGACCGTCGGCGGGCCCACCTCAGGCGTCGACGGGTACGCCGGAGAGCTCGACGCTGACGTCGGTACGAAAGTTCGTCCTCGGGGTGGCGCCCGGTGCGCTGATGCTGCTCGGGGCGGTCGCGCTGTTCGGCAGCGGGTCGTTCCTCGACTCGTTGCGCTCGATGCGACCCTGAGTCGTAGGTCCGCCGGGGCGTCAGCCCGCCCGGAAGCGGTCGAGTAGGTCCCGCTCATGAGGTACCTGCGCGGCCGCGCCGTCGGTCATCCACTCGCGCAGCACCTTTGTGGCGCGGACATCGTCTTCGTTGTACTCGAGCAGGCGCTGACGCTGCCCGTCGTCGGGACGACCGCCTCCGAGCGCCACGGCCGCCCGGTACCACTGCATCGAGGCCTCACCGCTCGCGTCGTCGTCGCGCCACGAGAACCCCGCGACCGGCGCCACTCGTTTCAGTCCCTTGCCCCGCGGGCAGATGAAGTTCTCACCCACCGCCTCGTAGATGTCCACCCACTCCGGCGACGCGATGAAGGCCTGGACCTCGGCACGAGTCGGGATGCCCGGTTCGCCACCGAAACGATCGGCGGAGCCCAGGAGCCATCGATTCTCCGCCTGCTGGGAGTAGCAATAGGCCGCGAACGTCTTCCCCGCATCTCGCGCGGCCGCGCGTTCGGCCATCAGCCATCCCCAGAATTCGGCGAAGGATCGCGCTTCGTCGCGAGTGGGCAGCGGGTCCCAGGTGACGAACGGCCGATACTCGACGGGCACCGACGGATCGGTGGTGTCGGTGCGCAGTGTTCCCCACAGGTACGCACCGTGCTCGCCGTAGCTCTCCATGTCGACGTCGATCTCGATGTCGGCGCGGCGGACCCGAGGCGAGTCGACGCGCCGCACGAGCTCGGTGCCGGTGAGCCAGGCGATCGCGTTGATGATCGCGTCCCCGAACCGCACCCCGCCCGGCCAGCCGTCCGGTGGTGCCCCCCGCTGCGCGGCGAGCTGATCGATCGTCGTGATCCCGGCATCGATGAGGATCGATCCCTGATTACCGGTCGCGACGAGACTGACGTCGCGCTTCTCCTCGAGTTCTGGTCCGCAACGGACCCACCACGGACACGAACGGCATTCGCTGATCCGACGCGGCTCGGTCGGGATCTCGCCGGCCGCGACCGCGAGGCGGCGCTCGAGGATCCCCGAGTAGTCCGCGAGCATCGCGCCGGTGTCCAGGACGACGATGCAGTCGGCGTCCACGCCGATCACCCCGCCACGTAGCTCAGCGGTGTCGGTCGACGATGCCCTGCCGATCTCCACGAGCATGGCGGTGAGGTGTGCCAGCCGAAGGTTGTCCCGGCGGTTGGGTCGCCCGGTCCGATACGGGTCGGGGCTCGGCGCCCACGTCCAGAAGGGACTGGTCACCAGGCTGGGCGGCCGCCCGTCCGGATCGGGGACCGACTTCGCAGGCTGGCTGACCCGGTGGTTGACGACGATGACCGGGGTGTACCCGTCGCCGACGCGGACCAGCAGCTCGGAGTGGCCACGCCGCCCGTGCGCCTCGTCGGTGGGCAGCGTCGCGTTCCAGATCCACCTCGCCCCGGCATCGCAAGCGCGCAGCGTCGCCGCGACCCGGTCGGCTGCTCTCGCATCGGGGTCGATGGCCACGAACGCGGCGGGCTGGTCGCTGTGCACCCCTCGAAGCAACTCGCGGACCGCGGCGCGATGATCAGCGGCAGCCTCTTTCCGACGCTGCACACCGGGCGGGTCGGGCTCGTCGGCGGGACGTCTGTCGTGCGCGAAGTCGAGAGCCACCCGATGCTCACAGCCGGCGAGGTCGCGGGGGGACAACACGACAGGGGCCACGCCATCCCTTTCTGGGCTCGAGCGGAGGAGACACGTGGTCGGATACAACCACATGTCATGCTTGTACTTGTTATCACGCGCGCCTGACGCCGGGAGCGATGCGAGCGGGGCCACGGATTGCGGCGCCGGAAGCGAGCGAGCGAGCCGGTCGACACCGGCGCAGGGAGCGGAACGAGAGCGGGCCGGGGATCGACTGCGGTCTTCCCCGCAGCAGCGAAAGGGCATTCGATGGGGTTGTTCTCCTCCGACGGTACGACTCGTGCGCAGCGCAAGGCCGAGGCCAAGGCTCTCAAGGCGAAAGCCAAGCTGGAGGCGAAGTTCGACGCCAAGTCGCGGCGCAGAGAGCAGAAGGCTCGGCGCAAGAACGAGTACAAGTACTTCCAGAAGGAGATGAAGGCCGAGCGCAAGACCGCCAAGCAGCTCGCCAAGTCCCAGTCGAAGGTGAGCAACGCCGAGGCGAAGAAATTCGCCGTCGAGGCGCAGGCAGCCGCCGACGCCAGGGCGTTCAGCCCGTCCAGTGTGAAGCGCTACCTCACCGTCGCTCGGCTCGTGGCGCCGATCGCCGCACCCATCGTCTACCGGGCGGCGGTCGCCGGCCGCGAACAGCTCGCCACGCTGCAGGCCAACCGTGCGGGGGTCTCACCGGAAGTGTTGCGCCAGTTCAGCGGTCACGGCGCCACTCTGTCCGCGCGCATCGCCACCACCCGGACGGCACTGGAGAAGGTCGTCGCCCAGGACACCAGTGCCGATGCCAAGGACTTCGTCGACGCGATGACCAAGCGTCTCGACAACCTCGACATCGCGGTACAGACCGCGGAGACGATGTCTGCCGGTCAGCGCCGCACCGCCCACAAGTCCATCGCCGACGAGCTCGAGGCCGTCGACGCCGACATCCTCGCGCGGCTCGGCGTCCGTTCCTGACGCGGGTGTCGCGTCGGACTCTCGTCGAGCCGAAGGCCACGACCCTCGTCGGGTGAGGGCGCCGACCCACTAGGATGGGCCCCGAACGTGTCGCGCGGCGGAACAGTCGCCGAGCGCGTGCCGGACACTTGCGAGGGAGCGCCGTATGACCGAGCCGAATCCGAATGTCACGCCGTCCGAGGGTGCGCCGAACCGGGACGAGCAGGCGCTGTTCCCGATCGCCACCCCCGGCGACTCCGGGTCCGGCGACTCTCCTGACACACCGGAGCCCGCGCCCGGCAAGCCGGTGGCCAAGAAGGCTGCGAAGAAGGCACCGGCGACGAAGGCCACGCCGGAGACCGCGGCCGCAGAGTCCGGAGGCGACAGACTACCGCCGAAGAAGGCTGCAAAGAAGACACCCGCAAAGAAGAGCCCGGCGAAGAAGGCCGCCGGGGTCGCACCGGCGAAGAAGTCGGCAGCCAAGAAAGCACCGCCCAAGTCGGCGCCGCCCGCTCCGGAGTCGACGAGACCGCAGGAGCCGGTTGCCGAGCCCGAGGCGCCTCAGGTGTCGGCCCCGAGCCCGGTCTCGTCCCCGAGTCCACCGGTGACCCACTCCCCGGAGCCGGCCTCCACGCCCTCGGCACCCACACCGGCCGAACCCACACCCGCACCGGCTACCGAACCCGGCCATCCGCCGGTCGATGTCGTCGCCGAATCCGACGCCGCGCGTGCCACTTTCGCGCAGCTGCGCTCCGGTTCCCCGACCGAACCCCCGACGACCAACCTGACACCCGCATTCGCGGGACTCGCGGCTGCGGTCGCCCTGGTCGTCTTCGTCGTGCTACGCCGTATCCTGCGCTGACGTCTCGTCGGCCGACCGAATCGCGGCGGATCGGTCCGCCAGAGCCGAAGCGGCTGGATCGGGATCCGTTGGCCCCGAATCCGTTGGCCCCGGTCCGGATCGCGACCGGCCATCGGCGACCCGGGCCAGGATCGCCGCGGCGACGTCGCCGGGGTGCGCTTCGGGCAGCCAGTGGTCGGCGCCGGGCAGCACGATGAACTCGTAATTCGCCTCGACCCACCCAGAACACAGGCGAGCAGACGCATCACCGATCGCGATGTCGGCGTCGCCCCACACATAGGTGGTGGGAACACCGACCGGCCGAGGCGTGGATCGCTTGTCCGGGAGGAGCATCGCGCGATACCAGCCCAGCGCACCGGGAAGCGCACCATAGGCGCCGATCTCGGCGGCGACGCGTGACGCGAACGGCTGTGGAAGTCCCATCCGCTCACCGAAATCCGGTTGCGTCCGCATCGCCCAGCCGAGAAGCTTCTCGGGCAGCACCGGAACCTGGAAAGCCGCCATGTACCAGGAACGAAAGACCTGCCCCCGGGGCATGGCGCGCAGGAACGCCCCGGAGTGCGGAACGGACAGGGCAGTAAGCGTTTTCACACGATCGGAATGGTGCGCCGCCAGTGTCCACGCCACGATCGCACCCCAGTCGTGGCCGACGACGTGAGCTCGTTCGATCCCGGCGGCGTCGAGCAGGGCCAGCACGTCGGACGCCAGCTCTCCCTGCACGTAGTCTCGCCGCCGCGTGGGTCGGGCACCGGGTGAATACCCACGCTGATCCGGCGCAAGCGTCCGGAAACCGTTGTCGTGCAATGATGGCGCGACGAACTCCCAGCACGAGGCCCGCTGGGGGAACCCGTGCAGCAGTACGATCGGTTCACCGTCGGCCGGCCCCGCGTCGGTGACATCGAAAGTGTATGGCCCGCGGCTGAACCGGGTGATTCGAGTCGTCATCGATGATCCTCCTCCATGCGGCTCACACCATCGCGATCACGCGTGCCGGACCACCGGTTCCACCGGCGAACTTCGGCGCCCCGACGATCACGGTCGAGCCTCGTGCCGGTACGGCTGTCAGGTTCGCCATCGCCTCGACGGCATACCGCCCGCTGCCGAGGATCGCGGTATGGGCGCCGGTGGCTCCGCGGATGTCGACGCTGAGTGTGTCGGTCCCGATGGCCACGACTCCTCGTTCGGCGACGAGCATGCCGACCGCGGCCGGCGAGAAGCCGGCGGCCTCCGCACCACCGGTTCGTGGCTGCCATCCGGTGTGTAGAGCGACCAGAGCGCCGCGCGGGATCTGCCCGTGCCGCGACTCCCAGTCCGCGACATCGCGTTCGGTCAACTGTTCCCGCCGGTCACGGCGCGCCCTGGTCTCGATGCTGATCACCACGAGTGGCGCGACGAGGTCGGCCGGGTCGATGCGGTCGACGGTGATCCCGCCCCCGATCTTGTGGGCGGGGGCATCGACGTGTGTGCCGGTGTGCTCGGCGAACGAGACCCAGTTGGTCGAGAATCCCGAATCCCGCCCCCGCACACGAGAAGTGGGGATCGTCACCATCGGCGGGTTGCCCGGCCACACCGGGAACGACGGTGACAGCGTGTGCGTGAGGTCGACGATCCGACCTGCCATCGCACCACTCGGCGCTCCGCGGGTAGGAGCGGCCAGCCCGGTCCCCGCCGCCACCGACGCCGAGATCCCTGTCGCCACACCGGCCGCCACCCGTAGCGCCGTCCGACGAGACATCCGACGGGCTTCGTCGTGTGCGTGCCCGACAATCGCGTCGTCGCACATCGTCAGGCGTCCGAACGCACGCGCAGGATGCGATCCGACCCTTCGCCATCGCTGGTCGTGAGGACCAGCGAGCCGTCGGGTGCGACGGCCACGCCGCGCAGGCGGCCGTGCGTGTCCTTCAGGGCCTCGGTCTGCGACACCACCCGTCGTCCGTCGTCGGAGAGCTTCATGAACACCAGCCTCTTGCCCTTGAGTGCCGTGAGCACGAGGCCGCCATTGAAGGCGCCCCAACCGGTCTCGGGCAGAAAAGCGATGCTCGGCAGGGCCATCGTCTCGTTGCCCGAACTCCACACCGGACCGATCGCGCCCGGGACACGGACCGGATCGGTCATCGGCACCGACTCGTCGTAGATCACCGGCAGGCGATCGGGCTTGTACCCGTAGTTGCCACCGGCGACGATGCGGTTGAGTTCGTCGTCACGTGTCGTGCCCTGCTCGATCGCGTACACGCGACCGGTGCCGGGCTGAATCGCCACGCCCTGGACGTTGCGATGACCGAGGCTGTAGATCGGACTGCGCGGGTTCGGATTACCCGGAGCCGGAGTGCCGTCGAGCTTGATGTGCAACACCTTGCCGCCCAGCGACGTACGGGACTGCGGAATCCAGGGTGTGGCGTTGTCCCCGGTGCCGACCCAGAGACCATCGGTGGTCGCCGCGAGCCCGCAACCGCCGTGCCGTCCCGAGGCGTTGACCGGAATTCCGCTCAGCACGGTGCGCTCGCGGGCCATCTGGGTCCAGTCGGCGCCGACCCGCCAGGACACGACCTTGATGGTCTGCCCGGTCTGGGGGAACTCGATGGGGATGTTCGACAACGACCCGGGGGCACCGGGCGCACCCGGCACGGTCGCCTCCGCCTGGCACGAGTACACACGACGGGTCTGTTCGAACCGCGGATCGATGGCGAGGCCCATCAGCCCGGACTCGCCGTGGGCGAAGATGCGCGACAGATCGGCGCGGACGTTCACGCGTTGCCCGCCCGGGCGCACGGCGACGAATCGTCCCGCCCGCTCGCCGGTCAGCACCGTCCCGTCGGGGGCGACCACCACGCCCCACGGGATGCTCAGCCCGTCGACCACGGTGGTCACCCGTAGCGCGGGTGCTGCGTCGGCGGTCGGCGCGCTGAGCAGGCTGCCGGCGAGAGCTGCCGACAGCGCCGCGGTCAGCACTCCCAGACGCGTCCGGTGGGATCGGGTTACGGGGTCTCTGCGCATGCGGGGGCTCCGGGTCACAGAGATACCGTAACCACGCACACCTCCACCGGGCAGCACATCGGCCGTCTCGCCGGCCTGGACCTGCTCGCTGATCCGACAGAACCGCCCGATTTCTGCTCCCTGGTCCGAAAGAACCACAGAGCCGCTGGCTCGCTTTGCTCCCTGAGGAGCGCCCGGAGCTTGCGGAGGGCGCGTCACGAAGGGTCAGGCGACCGAGGTTGCGAAACCCTTCGTGACGCTCGCAAGCTCGCTCCTCAGGGAGCAGAACGGGAACGCTTCGCTCGCTCCTCAGGGAGCAGAACGGGAACGCTTCGCTCGCTCCTCAGGGAGCAGAACGGGAACGCTTCGCTCGCTCCTCAGGGAGCGGAACGGGAACGCTTCGCTCACACCTCAGGGTGGTGCAGAACGGGAACGCTTCGCTCGCACCTCCGGGGCGGGAACGGCTCGCCTAGCGACCCGGCAGGTACTTCAGCGCGCGGACCGCGGTCGGGGTGATGGCGCGGTAAATGCTCGTCGGGACCACGGGCATCCGGTCGATGCCGATGAATCGCTGCTCGGCAATCGTCTGCGGCTCGGTGTACTTCAGCAGGCCCTCGTCGCCGTGGCGGCGTCCCATACCGGAGATGCCCATGCCGCCCATCGGGGCCGCCGTCGACGCCCACGCCGCCGCGTAGCCCTCGTTGATGTTCACGGTCCCGGCCCGCAGCTGCTCGGCGACCTCCTGCGCTTCGGCACTGCTTCCGGCGAAAACGCTTGCGTTCAGGCCGTAGTCAGTGTCGTTGGCCAGCTTGATCGCCTCGTCGGTGGAGTCCACGGGGTAGATCGTCACGACGGGCCCGAAGGTCTCGTTCCCGAAACACACCATGTCGTCGGTGACGTCGGTGAGGACCGTCGGCTCGAAGAAGAAGGGCCCGAGGTCGGCACGACGCTTGCCACCGGCCAAGACCTTTGCACCCTTGGCCACCGCATCCTCGACATGCGCTTCGGCGGTGTCGATCTGGGCGGCCGAGGCCAGCGAGCCCATGTCAGCGCTGAAATCGTAGGAGGCGGAGAGCTTCATCGTCGACACGTAGGCCGCGAACCGTTCGGCGAAGTCGTCGGCGATCTTCTTGTCGACGTAGATCCGCTCGATCGAGATACACAGCTGCCCGGAGTTGGAGAACGACGCGCGCGCCGCGCCCCGGACGGCGTTGGCGATGTCAGCGCTTGCGGTGACGACCATCGGGTTCTTGCCGCCGAGTTCGGCCGAGAAACCGATGAGTCGACGTCCGGCCTGCTCGGCGAGGGTGGCACCGGTCTCCGAGGAGCCGGTGAACATCACGTAGTCGGTGGTGGCCATGATCGCCTGGCCGACAACCCCTCCCGGGCCGGGCACCACGGCGTACAGCTCGCGCGGCAGACCCGCCTCGTACAGCAGCTCGGCCAGAGCCAGTGCGCAGTAAGGGGTCTGGCTGTCCGGCTTGATGACCACGCCGTTGCCGGCGATCAGGGCGGCCACCGCATCGGACACCGCCAACGTCAGCGGGTAGTTCCACGGGCTGATGATGCCGACGACGCCCTTGGGCAGGTAGCGCACGCGCACGCTCGTCGCGCCCGGCAGCATGCCCTTGACCTTGCGGTCGGCGAGCAGCTTGGGACCGTTCGTCGCGTAGTGACGCGCGGTGATCGAGACGTCGATGACCTCTTCTTGCGCGTAGATACGTGCCTTGCCGGTCTCGGCCTGCGCGATGTCCATCAGGGACGCCGCGTTGCGGTGGACCAGTTCGGAGAAGCGGTCGATGATCGCGGCGCGCTCGGCCGGCGTGCGGGACGCCCACCCCTGCTGCGCCTGGCGGGCGCGGGCGACCGCCACCTCGAGATCGTCTGCGGTGGCGACCGGGATGGTCGCCATCTCCGTCCCGCTGAACGCCTCGAGCACCGGGCGGGTGGGACGACTCGCGGCGTCGTCGATGGCGACGAGCGCACCCAGGCGAGCGAAATAGTCGGCGGTGGGCTTGGGCATGGCGGTGCTCCTCAGCGCTGTCGGGTATCGGGTCTTGTCGGATGGCGATCGCCGGTGGCGGCGATCGAGGTCTGCCGGCGCTCGGCCTTACCGTGTGTCCGGCGAGACGAGCACGATGCCGTCGTCGTCGGAATAGACGAGGTCGCCGGGGGTGAACGTCTCGCCGCCGATGGTCAGCGGAACGTCGCGCTCGCCGGCACCGGTTTTCGTCGACTTGCGCGGGTTGGTGCCCAGGGCCTTGACCCCGATCTCCATCCCACCGATGACCTTGGCGTCGCGAATGGCGCCGTTGATGATGAGCCCCACCCAGCCGTTGGACCGACCGAGTTCGGCGATCAGGTCTCCCACCAGTGCGGTGTGCACCGAGGCGTCGCCGTCGACGACCAGAACCCCGCCGGGGTTGGACTCGCCGAGTACCGACTTCAGGAGCGCGTTGTCCTGGAAGCACTTGACCGTCGACACGCGTCCGACGAACTCCCGGTTCCCGCCGAACTGCGTGAACTGGGTGTCACAGCTACGGACGTCGGCACCGATCTCGTCGACGAGGTCAGCCGTCGGGGTGAAGGTCAGCTCGCTCATGCCGAACAGTTTAGGTGTAACCGCAAGTAGCTGGTTACTCGCGGGTAAGGGACCGGGCAGGACGCAGCCGTGGGCCGAGGTCATAGCCCTGGCTCACGCCGGCTGGGCCTTTGACCATAAGCTTTGCTTTCCTAAAAGTGATTTACATCACTTTTGATCTGTGCGAGCGTGATGTCATCGTGAGCCGCACCCGTGCTCACCTCAAACCCGAAGGGCGCACGCATGAGGCGAGCTATTGCAGCTCCTGCCTCCAATCGCCGGAACGGACCTGCCGTTCAGCAGCGTCGCTCGCGTCATGTTGGCAAACCGAATTGCCGAAAGGACGGCCGCGGCGGGCGGTTGCGTCTTCATCGGCACATCGATCACGCCGGTGACATCGCCGGTCACCGGCAAGCCCCTCACGTCGATCATGAACTTCTTCGTCTCTCCCGAGACGATCTCGCAGTTCTGTCGTCCCTAGGCGATGCCGACTTGGGGAACGACGCACATGGTCACTGCCGCACCCCGCCGATGATCTCGGCGACGTCGTCCGGCCGCTCCGAGACGAGGAAGTGCCGCGCCCGCGGGAGAACGGCGATCTCACGGGCCGTGAGCACCTCGGCGTAACGCCGCTGCTTCCATTCCCAGAAGTGCCGCCACCCCGGCAGTCTCGACGACGCCACCACGACGGTCACCGGGACGTCGGGCATCGGCTCGGACCGTCGCAGACCCCGCAACGTCTGGTTCATCGACCCGAAGGCGGCGTTCTCCACGAGCAGTGCGAGCAGATAGGGCGGCTGCCCGAAGACGTGGGTGCTCCACCGGCGCTGTTGCTCTCCGCGACCCTCGGGCGGCGCCGGCACCACGCGGCTCCACACCTGAAAGCTCGGCCAGCGACGGATGCCGACGCGACTGGTGACCGCACGCGCCGCACCGACCACCCGATGAGCGTTGCCGACCCGGAACGACAGCGGGACGATCCGCCACGGGAACAGCACGAACGATCCGTCGAGCACGACCACACCCGCGGTCCGCTCGGGATACCGTCGCGCGAACGCCTCCACGTACAACGACGCCAGCGAATGGCCGACGACGACAACCGGTTCGTCGACGCCACGCGCGTCGAGCACAGCGGCCATCCGTTCCACCTCACCGAGCAGCGACGGATGATGCCCACGGCCGATGGGATCGGACAACCCGTAGCCCGGTCGGTCGTAGCGGATGACCCGCCACGACGAAGAGAGTCGGGCGACAAGCGGATCGAGATCGAACCAGTTGCTCCCGAGCGCCGCCATCAGCAGCAGCGGTGGACCCGACCCCTCGTCGAGCACATGGAGCCGATGCTCCCCGACCGTCACGAACTCACCGGGCGAGTCCAGGCCCTCGTCGGGTGTCGTCTCGTGCACGCGTCCAGTGTGCCCGGGCGGGCCGGGCCGCGTCGCCGGACGACGTGACGGGAGGCACCGACGGCGTGCGGTCAGCAATCGTCCTGGTTGTCCAGGCAGGTCCGCAGCCGTCGTAGCCCGTCCCTGATCCGCGACTTCGTGGTCGGCAGCGGTGTGCCGGTGCGGGTCGCCACCTCGGGGTACGTGAGCCCCCCGAAGTACGACA
Source organism: Gordonia sp. NPDC058843 (assembly GCF_042743165.1). NCBI lineage: Bacteria > Bacillati > Actinomycetota > Actinomycetes > Mycobacteriales > Gordoniaceae > Gordonia > Gordonia sp. NPDC058843. The sequence goes on along the minus strand of NZ_JBHYNC010000015.1, from coordinate 95,919 downwards.
ACTCGACACTCCCCCGTTGGAGGTCGGTGAGATGCCCGAGGCAGGTGCGCACCGCGTTCACTTCCGCCGAACGGACCACAACTTCCAGCGGAATGTTCTGCGTCGCTTCGGGTTCGGCCGCCATGACGCCGTACTCCCACATCCGCTCGGTGTGCATGTTCTCGGTGCGGACCCGGTCGACGGCGCGTCGGTGCGCGATCGTCATCATCCAGGTGATCACCGACCCGCGAGCGGGGTCGTAGTCGCCGGCCCGCTGCCAGTACTGCAGGTAGGCCTCCTGCACGATCTCTTCGGCGTAGTGCCGGTCTCGCACCACCCGGACGGCAAGACCGTAGATCCGGGAACTGGTCAGATCGTAGAAGCGGGTGAATGCGACGCGATCTCCCACGGAGATCGCCCTCAGCAGGTCACGCAGGACACGCGAGTCGTCACCGGAATGCGGGCTCGGGTCGGCGGGCGGGCCGCTGCCGGCGTTCACGGGACCGAGCGCGGGTGGCCAACCGGCGAGTCGAGGCGAGCATGAGAAATCACGATTGACTTCCTGTCGTCGAGCGTCGGGGGTCCTTCTCTACGTCGTTCCGTCCGGCCGTGGTGTTACGCCGCCGGCGCGGCGAGACACGTGTCGGATGCCCGGAACCGGAGCGCCGAGGACCCTGTGAGCGGTAGGAATACCCGGTGTCCACGTATCGCCAGCCGGGTCCGACGCCGGCCGAGGTGCTACGCATGAGCGCCCTCGCCATGCGGGGCGCCATCCGGCCACGCCCGCCCGACCGGCGGCTCATCGACGCGATCGAGGACGCCGGGTTCCCCGACGGCGAGGTCACGGTGCGGGTGCGCGCGCTGCCCCAGGTCGCGCGCCGGGTCCCGATTGCCGGACTCGTCGAAGGAGCGCCGGCCTTCCGCCGTCTGCCCTCGGCGATGACGACCTTCGTGGTCGAACACCCCGAGGCGACATTTCTCGTCGATCCCGGCTTCTGCCGCGACGCCCATCAGCGCGTTCTTCCCGAATTGCCGACGATCCTGCGTCCGCTGATCACGCCACCGCGGTCGACGATCAGCACTGCCGAGGGTCTCGAGTTGCGCCCGCTGCGCCGCGCACCCGACTTCGCGCTGCCGACGCACGCCCACTGGGATCACGTGTGCGGTCTGCTGGACCTGCCCGGGCTCCCGGTTTGGCTGCCTCGGGTGGAACGGGAGTGGGTCCTGTCCGGCACCCACCCACCGGTGGGCGGGGTGCGCGGCGCACTGACCGACGGTCGACCGATCCTCGACTACGGACTCGACGGGCCGCCGGTGTCCACGTTCACGGCGAGCCATGACCTGTTCGGCGACGGCTCGGTGGTGATCGTCGACCTCGCCGGTCACACGCCCGGAAGTGTCGGCGTCCTCGCCCGCACCGCCTCCGGACGGATCCTGCTGGCCGGCGACGCGGCGTGGCACGCCGAGCAGGTGGATCGACTCCGGCAGAAGCCGAGTATTCCGGGCGAGTTCGTCGACCACGACCGCGACGCGACGTTCGCGACGCTGCACCGGCTTCATCTGGCACGCCACACCGTGCGGGTCGTCCCGACGCACGACCACGACGCCGTCGGAGCACTCTGCGGCTGAGGCGAATTCGAACTCGGTCGACCGGGTCAGGCGTCCTGCGGTTTCGCGAGCGGGAACGCCAGCGACTCGCGGATGGACTGTCCGGTGATCAGCATGACCACCCGGTCGACGCCGACACCGAGACCACCCGTGGGCGGCATCGCGTATTCGAGCGCCTGCAAGAAGTCCTCGTCCAGTTCCATCGCCTCGGGATCACCGTCGGCGGCCAGGATCGACTGCTCGGTGAGACGTTTGCGCTGCTCCACCGGATCGGTGAGTTCGGTGTAGGCCGTGCCGAGTTCGACACCCCAGGCCACGAGGTCCCACCGCTCGGCAACGCCCGGCTTGCTCCGATGCGCGCGGGTGAGCGGTGACGTCGACGTCGGGAAATCGGTGTAGAAGGTCGGGAACGTGGTCCGGTCCTCGCCGAGATGTTCGTAGAGTTCCAGCACGATCTGCCCGGCATCCCAGTCCGGCCGGTGGTTGATCTCGAGGCGATCACACACCGCACGCAACACCTCGACGGAGGTCTCCGGGGTGATCTCCTCACCCGCACCTTCCGAGACCACCTGATGGACGGTCTTGACCGGCCACTCCCCCGAGATGTCCACGCGCTCTTCATTTCCATCGGCATCGGTCCGGACGATGACCGGTTCCCCGTAGGCCGCCGTCGCCGCGTGCTGGATCATCTCCCGCGTGAGATCGAGCATCTTGAGGTAATCACTGTGCGCCTCATAGGCTTCCAGGCTCGTGAATTCCGGGTTGTGGCTGAAATCGACACCCTCGTTACGGAAGTTGCGGCCGATCTCGAAGACCTTCTCCACCCCGCCGACGCATAACCGCTTGAGATAGAGCTCCGGCGCGATACGTAGGTACAGGTCGAGGTTGTAGGCGTTGATGTGCGTCTGGAACGGGGTCGCGTTGGCGCCACCGTGGATCTGCTGCAGGATCGGCGTCTCGACCTCGAGAAAGCCACGCGCGGCGAGGAAGTCGCGCAACGACTTCACGACGAGGCTCCGGGTCGCCAACGACTTGCGCGTCTGCTCGTTGATCGCCAGGTCGACATAACGCTGGCGGACACGCGCTTCCGGATCGGTGAGGCCGGCCCATTTGTCGGGCAACGGACGCAGGCACTTGCCGTTGATCCGCCAGGCGTCGATCAGGATCGACAGCTCGCCCTTCCGGCTGGTGCCGACGACACCACGTGCCTGGATCAGGTCGCCGAGATCGACGTCGGTGCCGAAATCGGGTGTGCCGGGGATGACCCGGGAGTCCTCGACCAGCACCTGCACTTCGCCGGACCAGTCGTGGACGTCGGCGAAGACCACCTTGCCGAAGTCCCGAAGTCGCGTCACGCGGCCGGCGACGGTGACCGTGGTTCCTTCCGGTTCGGCCTTGGCCTGAGCGATCGTGTGGGTGGGCTGATCGGCCGGCGGGTACGGGTCGAAGCCGCGTTCGACGAGGCGGTCCATCTTGTCGAGCCGGACACGCACCTGTTCGGGTCGGTGGACGACCGCACCCTCGGGTGTGGCCGCCTCGGCGTCGAGCTCGGCGATCAGGGCCGGCGCGTCGACGCCCGGCGGGATCGACGGCGGCCCCTGCGTGTAGTGCTTGGCCCGACCGAAGCGCGGCAACGTGATGAAACCCTCGGTCACGATCGCGGCCAGGCCGACCCGGGGCAGGATCCGGCTGTCCTCGAAGCACAGGTAGCGCGACTGCCAGTCCGGCAGATACTTCGCATTCGACTTGTACAACGACTCCATCTGGAAGAACCGCGAGCCGAACATCAACACCGAATAGCCCATCCGCATCACGGGCCCGGCACCGATCTGGGGCCCCTGCTCGAAGAACGCGCGGAACGCGGCGAAGTTCAGCGACACCTCGGTGATGCCCAGTTGCTCGGAGTTGCGGCACAATTCGGCGACCATCGTCTCCACGACGCCGTTGGGCCCGTGCCGGTCGCGGCGCATCAGGTCGAGCGAAACCCCACGACGCCCCCACGGCACGAACGACAGCATGCCGACGACCCGCTCGCCGGGGGCGCCCTCGTCCATCACGGCCTCGACCAGCAGGCAGTCGCCGTCCGCGGGATCGCCGATGCGCGACAGCGCCATCGCGAAGCCGCGTTCCTCGTCGGTGTCGCGCCAGTCGTCGGCGCGCGCGACGATCGTCGCCATCTCGCGGTCCTCGATCTCGTTGTGCCGCCGGATGCGCACGGCGACCCCGGCGCGGCGGGTGCGTGTCACCGCCTGACGTACCGCCTTCATCGACGGTCCGCTGAGGCTGAACTCACGAGTGTGGAGGATGGCCTCGTCGCCGATGTTGAGGGAGACGAAGCCGGCGGCGTCGAACGCTGCCGCGCCGCGCGGGCTCGATCCCATCGATGCGGGATGCCAACCGTATTTCTCGCAGAGCGTGAGGAATTCGGCGATGGCGTCCGGCCATGAATCCGGGTCACCGATCGGGTCACCGCCCGCGAGTCCGACGCCCACCTCCACCCGATAGGTGATGGCCGCGCGGCCGTCGGGCGAGAACACGACGGCCTTGTCGCGGCGGGTCGAGAAGTACGCGAGCGAATCGTCGTCGTTGAACCGTGCGATGAGGGCACGGATGAGCGCCTCGTCCTCGGCGGTGATGAGCCAGCGCAGTCGTTGGGAACGGAACAGCACGAATGCCGCGGCGATCAACGCCAGCGCACCGAACAGACCCAGCAACCCGTTGACGAAGAGGTGCGTGTGCCGGCCGTCGAATGAGGCCTCCTGGTCGATGGCACCGAACGCGACCACCCGGTTGAACGCGTAGGGCAACCGGTCGCCCCGGGTGAGGGTGTGCGGGAACGCCCACACCAGGGCCCAACCCAGCAGCGTCGCGATCGCCAGCCCGGCGATCAGCGTGCCGAACGCCGCGGGGATCGCCCCCTTGCGGACCCGCGTGTAGAACTGGCGATACGTGGACAGCAGGAACATCAGCGCGAGCGCGTCGATGAACAGGCCGATGTAGATGTTGGTGCGGTCCCACCGCGTCACACCCAGGTCGTCTTCCAACGACGGCACCAGATAGAGCGCGTTCGTCGCCATGAAGAGAACCAGGTAGACGACGCTGATCCACCAGGCGATCCGCTTGCGCGCCGACAGCGCGACGGCGATGAGCGCCAGCACGAACGCCCAGGCGAAGCTGGTGTCGGGCAGGGTGATGATGTAGTCGTCGACGTAGCGTCGCGGGTCGTGGATCAGGTGTCGGATCGCCGGAAAGAGGCTGGACAGCAAAGCGATTGCCGCCAAGACGCCGACGATCGTGCCCGCTATGTGCGGCGCACGGGTACCGAACCCGGTGGGCCGCCGGATCTTGTCGAGAAGTGCGAGGGATCGGCGATCGGCCGCGGTGGGCGTACGAGGTGCGGCGTCGCGGTGCTCGCCGGGGTTCTCGGGGTCGACCGGCGCGAGGGGGGTGTCGGTGGCCATGCGTAAAAGGTAGTCGGGAAAAGGGGTATGTCCCGGCACTCCACGCGGATTGGCCCCGCCCGGCACAGATCATCTCCGGAGTCGCCGATGGCCGGAGTGGCCCGGCGTGCCCGCGACCGGCATGATCGAGGCGTGTACGACGTGACGATCCGAGACGACTCCATCCGACTCGGCCAATTCCTCAAACTCGCCAACCTGATCGAGTCCGGAGCCGAGGCCAAGGAGGTGATCGCCGACGGCCTGGTCACCGTGAACGACGAGGTGGAGACCAGACGCGGCCGGCAACTGACGATCGGTGACGTCGTGTCCGTCGGCGGGATGAGCGTACGAGTGGTCTCCGGGACCGACGAGCCGCCCGCCCACTGATCCGGAGGAACGGCACAGCCACTGCCCCCCGCCCACTGATCCGGATGAACGGCACAGCCACTGCCGCCCGCCCCCTGAGGTGCGAGGAGCGATAGCGACGAGCCTCGAAGGGCCCTAGGTCCGGACGCCGAACCGTCTGAGTTCGGCAGGTGTGATGAGACGTTCCGCTTCGGCGGGGAACATCGTCGTGGAGCGGCGGCTCCCGAGTCGCCCGCCGATCAGCGAGGTCAACACCGAGCCCCGGCGGGGCGCGTGAAAGGTGTCAGCCAACTTCATGACCAATCACTTCCTGATACTTCACATTCGTTACAACGGACTCAAACTTTGTTCTACTGTAGCGGCTGTTCCGGATCGTGTCGTCGGACTTTTCCGTGGCTTCCACCACGTTTTCCGCGACTGCCGACACGTGTGAATCCCGCACCTCCGGGTCCCGAAGTGGCGAGTGCCGCACACGACGGCTAGATCGATCGTCCCACGCGAAGCGTTACCCCACGGGTAGCGACGCACCCCTCACCTGCATGAATGACGCGCCGCGTGATCCCGGTCGGGGTGGGGGTCGTCCGAGAGCGGCGCCGGGACCCTCTTCTGCGGGTGCAGCGAGCACCGGTTCACGACGGTGTGTCGACGCCTCCGATCAGAACGACCGAAGCCGCCGACCCGATGTGGGGTCGGCGGCTTCGGCGTGTTGAAGGACGGTGCCGGTCAGTGCGCCTCTCGGCAAACAGGCCGCTCGAAGCGGCAAAAGGGTGGGACCCGGGGCATTGAGTCCGTCACCGTCGAGGGGTACAACTGCGCGGTAGGGGAAGGTATTCCCCGGCCCGTTCGGTGATCAGCACCACGTCTGCGTTGAGCCCATCGTCCTCACCCGGCGGTGGTCGCCCTCCTGCGGCGAACCCGCTTCACGACGAACCAGGCGACCATCGCGACCAGCACCGCGATCACGATGTTGGACAGCACGCCGCTCCACCGTTCGAGAGCCGGGGCGATGGCCGGACCGAAACCGAAGCCGATCCCGATCCACAACGCGTTCCACACTCCCGAACCCAGCGTCGTGTAGGCCGTGAAGCGCCAGAAGGGCATCTTCTCGATGCCGGCGGGGATCGAGACGAACGATCGCACGAGGGGCACGCACCGACCGAGAAGGACCGCGAGTCCGCCCCAACGGATGAAGTACGCCTCCGCCTTGTCGAAGTCGTCGTAGTCGAGTAGCGGGAGCCGACCGACGAGACGCCGGGTGCGGTCGCGGCCCAGCGCTGCACCGATCCAGTACCAGAGCCAGGCGCCGACGAGCGATCCGATCGTCGCGGCGGCCCAGGCGAGCCAGACGTTCATGCGGCCCTCGTAGGCGAGGAAGCCTGCGCCGGGAAGGACCGCTTCGGATGGAATCGGTGGGAGGAAGGTCTCGAGGAGGATCGCCACCCCGACGCCCACCTCGCCGAGCGTGTCCATGAGGTCGAGGATCCAGCCGATGAAGCCGCTGTGGCCCTCGGACGGATCGGTCTGAGCGAGGAGTACGGGAAGCGTAGGCAAGGATGTGGTCCGTCTGTCCGGGGTCGGTCACCGGTCGCCGGACTTCGGCGACCACGTCGAACGCCACTCTAGTCGGATGTCCGATTTCGGGACTTCCGCCGCAGGTCGGTGTCCCCGCGGCTGGGTGCGACGGTCCGTTCGACGGGTCAGGCGAGGCCGGCGAGGAACCGGTTGGCCCACTGCACCGCGGTCACCCCGGGACGGACCTCGAAGTCCCGATACGTGCCGTGCGACCCGGACTGCAGGAACTGGTTGAAGGACCTGATCTGTTCGCGTGCCCGCGCGTCGCCCAGTTCCTGCACGATCTCGCCGGGCCCGCCGAGGGTGAGCAATTCGGACAGGATCGCGCCCGCCTCGGCCTGGTATTGACCGATCTGGCTCGGCGTCGGGTCGCTGGTCTCGGCGAGGTAGCCGACGATCCGGGTCACGTAGTAGTCCCGGGGCACGTTGCAGTAGACGTCGGTGGGCTCACAGATCGAGAACGCCCTCGGCAGGACCCACCCCATGCCGTCGAGGCGTGGTCCGCCGCTCCCCTCGCCCCTCAGCGCCGGCCCGATGAGATTGTCCCGCTTCGACCGTCGCGGATCGGCGACGAGCACGACGCCCGCCACCTGTCCGGGCCGGATGGCGGCGCGACCGGTGCCGATCTCGGATGCGAGGTCGCCGGCCGCGTCGGCGCCCTGGCTGTAACCGACCAGCGCGATCCGGGTGCCCGGGCACCGGCGGAGCATCTGCAGGGCGAGGCCCGTGGTGTTGGCGACCGCCTGCGCCTTGGACTTGCCGTAGATCGCCTTCTCCCAGGGGAACGCGGTGGCGTCGTATCCGACGAACTGCACCTGCGTCTCGGCCCCGAGCCCGGCGGTGACCTCCCCGAGGAAGCCCGGGTTGGCACCGTTGGACCAGGTTCCGGGCACAGCGAGCAGGTAGATCTCCGGGCATCCGCGCGGCGCGGCGTCGGCCCTGGGGACGCCGAGGCCTCCCCCGGCGAGGACGGCACAGAGCAGTGCGCACGCGATGGTGACGATCCGACGCATGGTCCGTTCCCTTCGTACCGGCCGATGAGGCAGCAGCGACAACCCTACGCAGTTTCCCGGCCCGAAGCCGCGCTCACCGCGGCTTCGGGCTGTGGATTCGGCAGAGTGTCAGCGCTGCGCGACCTGGGTGGGCACGATCGGTGCGGGCAGGTCCGACGCCCCGGTGAGGAACGCGTCGGCGGCCGCGGCGGCCGACCGGCCCTCCGCGATGGCCCACACGATGAGCGACTGTCCGCGCCCGGCGTCACCGGCGACGAAGACACCCGGCTGCCCCACGGCGGCGAAGTTGTTGTCACGCTTCACGTTCCCGCGGGGATCGTATTCGACGCCGATCTTGTCGAGGAGGTCGTCGCGCTCGGGACCGACGAAGCCCATGGCGAGCAGCACGAGGTCGGCCTCGAGCTCGAAGTCCGAACCCTCGACCTTCTCGAAACGTCCGTCGCGCATCTCGACCTCGTGGGCCCTGAGGCCGGTGACCTTGCCGTCCTCGCCGACGAACTGTTCGGTGTTGACCGAGAAGACGCGCTCGCCGCCCTCTTCGTGAGCCGACGACACGCGATACATCAGCGGGTAGGTCGGCCACGGGGTCGACTCGGCACGCTCGATCGGTGGCTTCGGCATGATCTCGAACTGGTGGACGATCTCGGCGCCCTGGCGCAAGGAGGTGCCCAGGCAGTCGGCGCCGGTGTCACCGCCGCCGATGATGATGACCTTCTTGCCCTTGGCCGAGATCTGACCCTCGACGCTGTCGCCGAGCTGCACGCGGTTGGCCTGCGGCAGGAACTCCATGGCCTGGTGGATGCCGTCGAGCTCACGCCCGGGGATCGGCAGGTCGCGGGCGATCGTCGAACCGTTGGCGAGGATCACCGCGTCGAAGTCGGCGCGGAGCTGGTCGACGGTCACGTCGACACCCACGTTCACGCCGGTGCGGAAGACGGTGCCCTCGGCCTCCATCTGCGCCAGACGACGGTCGATGTGGCGCTTCTCCATCTTGAACTCGGGGATGCCGTAGCGGAGCAGACCACCGATGCGATCGGCCCGCTCGAACAGCGTCACGTCGTGCCCGGCACGCGTGAGTTGCTGCGCGGCAGCGAGTCCCGCGGGACCGGAACCCACGACGGCCACCGACTTGCCGGTCTTCTCCGACGGCAGGACCGGGGTGACCCAGCCGTTGTCGAAGGCGTTGTCGATGATCTCGACCTCGACCTGCTTGATGGTGACCGGCGGCTGGTTGATCCCCAGCACGCACGACGCCTCGCACGGAGCCGGGCACAGACGGCCGGTGAACTCCGGGAAGTTGTTCGTCGCGTGCAGACGCTCGATGCCGTCGCGCCACTGGTCCTTGTAGACCAGGTCGTTCCACTCGGGGATCAGGTTCCCCAGCGGGCAGCCGTTGTGGCAGAACGGGATACCGCAGTCCATGCAGCGGCTCGCCTGCGTCTTCAGATGGCCCTTGTCGAAGTCGTTGTAGACCTCTTTCCAGTCCAGCAGACGCAGCTCCACCGGGCGGCGGTCGGGCAGTTCCCGCTCGGGGTGCTTGAGGAATCCTCTGGGGTCAGCCACGTGCGGCCTCCATGATCGCTTCGTTCACGTCTCGTCCGCTCTTCTCCGCGTCGGAGATGGCCAGCAACACGCGCTTGTAGTCGCGCGGCATGACCTTGGCGAACTTGGTCTGTGCGGTGTCCCAGTCGTCGAGGAGCGCGGCGGCGACCGGGGATTCGGTCTCGGCCCGATGCTCGTCGATGACGGTGGCGAGGAACTCGATGTCCTCGTCCTCCAGCGGCTCGAGGTCGACGAGTTCGGTGTTGAGGTTGTCGGCCAGCTTGCCCTCTGGGTCGAAGACGAACGCCATGCCGCCGGACATCCCCGCCGCGAAGTTGCGACCGGTCTCACCGAGGACGACGACGCGACCGCCGGTCATGTACTCACAACCGTGATCACCCACACCCTCGACGACCGCGGTCACACCCGAGTTGCGCACGCAGAAACGCTCGCCCACGATGCCGCGCAGGAAGATCTTGCCTGCGGTGGCACCGAAGCCGATCACGTTGCCCGCGATGATGTTCTGCTCGGCGACGAAGTCGTCGGGCGCGTTGCGAGCCGGCCGGACCACCAGACGACCGCCCGAGAGACCCTTGCCGACGAAGTCGTTGGCGTCGCCCTCGAGGCGCAGCGTGATGCCCTTGGGAACGAAGGCGCCGAAGCTGTTGCCGGCCGAACCGGTGAAGTCGACGATGACCGTCCCGTCGGGAAGACCCTGTGCCCCATAGGCCTTGGTGACCTCGTGGCCCAGCATCGTGCCGACAGTGCGGTTGACGTTGGTGATCTTCGAGGTGAACGACACCCGGGTACCGTGGTCGATCGCCTCACGGCTCTGGGCGATGAGCTGCTGGTCGAGCGCCTTGTCCAGGCCGTGGTCCTGAACGCCGGAGCAGTACAGGTCCTGGTTCATGAACGGGGACTCCGGCATCGCCAGGATCGACGACAGGTCGAGCTTGCCCGCCTTCTCCGACTTCCAGTGCGCCAGTGCCTTGGTCGTGTCGAGTGCCTCGACGTGACCGACCGCTTCCTGCAGGGTGCGGAAGCCGAGGCGGGCCAACAGTTCCCGGACCTCTTCGGCGATGTACAGGAAGAAGTTCTCGACGAACTCCGGCTTGCCGGCGAAACGCTCACGCAGCAACGGATTCTGGGTGGCCACGCCCACCGGACAGGTGTCGAGGTGGCACACGCGCATCATGATGCAACCGGCGACAACGAGAGGTGCCGTCGCGAAACCGAACTCCTCGCCGCCCAGCAGGGCGGCGACGACCACGTCGCGACCGGTCTTGAGCTGGCCGTCGACCTGCACGACGATGCGGTCGCGAAGTCCGTTGAGCAGCAGGGTCTGCTGGGTCTCGGCCAGGCCGATCTCCCAGGGTGCGCCAGCGTGCTTCACCGAGGTCAGCGGGGTGGCACCGGTACCGCCGTCGTGCCCGGAGATCAGGACCACGTCGGCGTGTGCCTTCGAGACACCGGCGGCGACGGTACCGACGCCCACCTCGGAGACCAGCTTCACGTGGATGCGGGCCTGCGGGTTGGCGTTCTTCAGATCGTGGATCAGTTGCGCGAGATCCTCGATCGAATAGATGTCGTGGTGCGGCGGCGGCGAGATCAGACCCACACCCGGCGTCGAGCCACGCACCTCGGCAACCCACGGGTACACCTTGTGCGGCGGCAGCTGCCCGCCCTCACCGGGCTTGGCACCCTGCGCCATCTTGATCTGGATGTCGGTGCAGTTGCTCAGGTAGTGCGAGGTGACACCGAAGCGGCCCGACGCGACCTGCTTGATCGCGCTGCGTCGCCAGTCGCCGTTCTCGTCGTGGGTGAAGCGACGCGGATCCTCGCCGCCCTCACCGGAGTTCGAGCGACCGCCGAGCCGGTTCATGGCGATCGCGAGGGTCTCGTGGGCCTCCGCGGAGATCGAGCCGAAGCTCATCGCGCCCGTGGAGAACCGCTTGACGATCTCGCGGGCCGGTTCGACCTTGTCGATCGGGATCGGGTCGCGATCGCCGAAGTTGAAGTCGAACAGGCCACGCAGCGAAGCCATCTGGCGGGACTGGTCGTCCACCAGCTTCGTGTACTCCTTGAACACCTTGTACTGGCCGGTGCGCGTGGAGTGCTGGAGCTTGAAGACGGTGTCCGGGTTGAACAGGTGGTACTCACCCTCGCGGCGCCACTGGTACTCGCCGCCGACCTCGAGCTCGCGGTGCGCGCGCTCGGACGGACGATCGGAGAACGCGAGAGCGTGGCGCGTCGCGACGTCGGCGGCGATCTCGTCGAGACCGATGCCGTCGAGCTGACTGTTGAGGCCGGTGAAGAACTCGTCCACCGTCTCCTGCGAGACACCGATGACCTGGAAGAGCTGCGCACCGGTGTACGAGGCGAGGGTCGAGATGCCCATCTTGCTCATCACCTTCAGCACGCCCTTGCTGGCGGCCTTGATGTAGTTCTTCTGCGCGGTGGCGAAGTCGACGTTGCCGAGCACGCCGCGCTCGGTCATGTCCTCGATCGACTCGAAGGCCATGTACGGGTTCACCGCTGCCGCACCGAAACCGACGAGTGCGGCGACGTGGTGGACCTCGCGGCAGTCGCCGGACTCGACGATCAGGCCGGCCTGCGTGCGCTTGCGCTCACGCACCAGGTGGTGGTGCACCGCAGCCGTCAGCAGCAGCGACGGGATGGGTGCGTAGGTCTCGTCGGACTCGCGGTCGGACAGGATCACCAGGTTCACGCCGTCGTCGATCGCGGCGCTCACCTTCGCGCGCACCTCGTCGAGTGCGGTGCGCAGCCCGGCGCCGCCCTCGGCCACCGGGTACAGACCGTGGATGTGGACGCTGCGGAAACCGGGCAGCGCGTCGTTGCTGTTGATCTCCACCAGCTTCGCGAGCGTGTCGTTGTCGAGCACCGGCGAGGGCAGCTCGATCTGGCGGCACGACTCGGGGCCGGGGTTGAGCAGGTCGGCCTCGGTACCGATGGTGCCACCGACGCTCGTGACGATCTCTTCGCGGATCGCGTCGAGCGGCGGGTTGGTCACCTGGGCGAACAGCTGCTGGAAGTAGTCGAACAGCATGCGCGGACGCTTGGACAGCACCGCGATCGGGGTGTCGGTACCCATCGACCCGAGTGCCTCGGCACCCGTCTTCGCCATCGGCGCGACGAGAAGGTCGAGTTCCTCACGGGTGTAACCGAACACCTGCTGGCGCAGCGCGACCCGGTCGTGCGGCATGTGCTGGTGCGGCGGCGCCTCGATGTCGTCGACCGGGACGAGTCCCTGCTCGAGCCATTCCCCGTACGGGTGCTCGGCGGCGAGCTCGTCCTTGATCTCCTCGTCGTCGACGATGCGACCGGCGGCGGTGTCGACGAGGAACATACGGCCGGGCTGCAGGCGCATTTTCTGCACCACGTCGGAGTGGTCGATGTCGAGCACGCCGACCTCGGAGGCCATGACGACCAGTCCGTCCTTGGTGACCCAGATACGGCTGGGGCGCAAGCCGTTCCGGTCGAGCACGGCGCCCACAACGGTGCCGTCGGTGAAGCAGACCGACGCCGGCCCGTCCCACGGCTCCATCAGCGCGGAGTGGTAGCGGTAGAACGCCCGATGCTCGGGCTTCATCGACTCGTGACGCTCCCATGCCTCGGGAATCATCATGAGAACGGCGTGCGGGAGGCTGCGTCCGCCGAGGTGGAGCAGCTCGAGCACCTCGTCGAAGCGCGCGGTGTCCGAGGCGCCCGGTGTACAGATCGGGAAGATCTTCGACGCCGCGTCGGCACCGAATGCCTCGGTGTCGATGAGCGCCTCGCGGGCGCGCATCCAGTTCTCGTTGCCGGTGACGGTGTTGATCTCGCCGTTGTGGGCGACGCGGCGGAACGGGTGCGCCAGCGGCCACGACGGGAAGGTGTTGGTGGAGAAGCGCGAGTGCACCAGACCGAGCGAGCTCTCGACCCGCGAGTCCTGCAGGTCGACGTAGAACTCCCGCAACTGCGGGGTCGTCAGCATGCCCTTGTAGACGAAGGTGCGGCCGGACAGGCTCGGGAAGTACACGGTCTCGCGGCCCGGTCCATCGGCGCCTGCACCCTTGTTACCGAGCTCGTACTGGACGCGCTTGCGCACGACGTAGGCGCGACGCTCCAGCTCCATGCCCTCGGCACCGCCGACGAACACCTGACGGAAGGTCGGCATGGCGTCACGCGCGAGCGCTCCGAGCGAGTTCTCGTTGGTGGGCACCTCGCGCCACCCGAGCAGGGTCAGGCCCTCGGCCTCGATGACCTTCTCCACGCCCTCGCAGGCGAGACGAGCGTCTTCCGAGCCCTGGGGCAGGAAGGCGATACCGGTCGCGTAGCTGCCCTCCGCGGGCAACTCGAAGTCCACGGTCTCCCGCAGGAAACGGTCGGGGACCTGGATCATGATGCCCGCACCGTCGCCGGTGTTCGGCTCGGCGCCCGCGGCGCCGCGGTGCTCGAGATTCACCAGCGCCATGATCGCCTTGTCGACGATGTCGCGACTGCGCCGCCCGTGCATGTCCACGACAAACGCCACGCCACACGAGTCGTGCTCGTTGCGTGGGTCGTAGAGACCCACCGGTCCCGGAGCCTGCTTCATAGTTCGCCTCACTTTGCGCGCGCGGGGTGCACGCACTACCCGTCGTCAATGTCTGGGGCCACACCGGCCGTGTCGGGCCGCGGACCTCGATGTCCCCGGCGTCGTCGTCATCCACCCGCATCGGGGCTGACCTGGGCAGAGCCGACGATCACAGCGGCGGTGAGTCCCGGTCAGCGCCGTTGCTGACGGTCCCTTCGGGCCGCATCGTCGGGACCCGAACCACCCTGCTCATCGCAGCTACCGCGCGCAGCACGCCAGAGCGCCCCCGGGCAGCCGTATGAGCATTGTGAGTCATTTTTCCACGTGAAGGGCCGACTCTCGAAATCCGGCTACCACAACGGCACCGCAGGTGCACGTCAGACGGGAATCGGGCGTTTCGGGGCCTCCCCCGGCAACCGTCCCGAAGACGCCTGCGGCACCCATTCCGTCGGGCATCAGACGAACATTCCGGTCCCGAACGGATAGCGGCCCGATCTCGCCCCGGGCGATCTCACACCCGGACGACGCCGAGCATCTACCGTCGGGTGATGAGTGTCACTGTGCCGGCGGATGAACCCGCTTCCGAACCCGTGGTCGAGGAGCCCTTCGGACGCCTCGGTGTGGACCCGCACGGTTCGCGGCGGTCCCGGGCGGTCAACGCCTACCTGGCCCGCGTCACCTGGCCGATGATGGCAGCGGCCGGGGTGAGTCATCCCCGTGTCACCGCGCAGATGATCCAGCGGACGCGCCCGGCTCTGAACCGGACCATCGAGCGGCTGAACCCACCCCCGGCCAACACCCGCGTGGAGCTCGTGCGGGAGAGCTTCCGCGGCGGTCAGGTCCGCGGCGAATGGGTGACCGGCCGGCACGCGTCCGCACCGGTCGCCGGCTCCCGGATCATCTACTACCTGCACGGGAGCGGGTATGTCGTGTGCTCGCCGCGAACGCACCGGGGCCTGGTCGGGAGGCTCGGTAACCGGACCGGCCTACCCGCGTTCAGCCTCGACTACCGGCTCGCCCCCGAACACGCCTGGCCGTGCGCGGGCAACGACACCATCCGCGGCTATCGGTGGTTGCTGTCCCAGGGCTATCGCGCCGAGGACATCGTGATCGCAGGCGATTCCGCCGGCGGGCACCTCGCGCTCGATCTGCTCGCCGTCAATCACGCGGCGGGTACTCCACAACCGGGGTCGATGGTGCTGTTCTCCCCGCTCTACGACCCGACTTTCGAACTGGCCGTGCGCAATCAGCGCACCGGGGTGCGCGACCCGATCATCGACGCGGTCCCCGCCCGCAAGATCCTGCGGCTCTACACCCGGACCGCTGACCCCGACCATCCCCGGATGCGCGTCCGCCTCACCCCGGACATGGCACTGCCGAAGACGCTCATCCAGTACGGAGCACGCGAGGTGATGGGCGCCGACGCCCGGGCCACGCACGACGAGATCACCGGCGCCGGAGGGGTTGCGGTGATCCAGGCCTGGCCCGACCAGGGGCACGTCTTCCAGCTGATCCCCCGCTTGTCGCCCGAGGCGCGGTCGGCCATCGACATCGCCGCTCGGTTCATCGAGGTGACGGCCCCGGCGCGTGCGTCCTGAGCCGCTCCTCTGCTCCCCAATCCGAAAGTAGCGCATAATTCCTGCTCCCTAATCCGAGAGAACCGCATAACCCCTGGTCCCCAATCCGAAAGAACCGCATAACCCCTGCTCCCTAATCCGAAAAAACCGCATAACCCCTGCTCCCTGAGGTGCGAGGAGCGCAAGCGACGAGCCTCGAAGGGCCTGGTGAGACACGTTGCGAGACCCTTCGTGGCTCGCTTCGCTCGCACCTCAGGGAGCAGAGGGGGGCTTTCGTGGTGCACGACGACCGCCAGGCCGCAGACGCTGAGGTGCGAGGAGCGAAAGCGACGACCGCTCTGCTCCTAATCCGAAAGAACCGCATAACCCCTGCTCCCTGAGGTGCGAGGAGCGCAAGCGACGAGCCTCGAAGGGCCTCCCAAGGTGTCTCGGTAGACCCTTCGTGACGCGCCCTCCGCAAGCTCCGGGCGCTCCTCAGGGAGCAGGGGTTGGTCGCCTCTTTCGGATTAGGGAGCGGGGTTGGGCTCGCAAGCTCGCTCTTCAGGGAGCGGGATTGGGCTCGCAAGCTCGCTCCTCGGGGGGCGGGGCTGGGCTCGCTCGATCCTCGAACAACAAGACGACGTCACTTCGAAAGGTATTGAACGGCAATGGAACTCAAAGGAATCTCGGTCGCGATCACCGGTGGTGCATCCGGCCTCGGGCTGGCGACGGCCCAACGCGTCATCGACGCCGGCGGCCTGGTCACCCTGATCGATCTGCCGACCTCGGACGGGCAGGCCGTGGCCGACGGACTGGGCACCGCGGCGTCGTTCGCCGCCGCCGACATCACCGATCGCGAACAGTTCGCCGCCGCACTCGATGTCGCCGACGACCGCGGGGGTTTGCGGGCGCTCGTGCACTGTGCCGGGGCCGGCCGTCGGATGCGCATCCTCGACAAGGGGGGCAACGCGGGGTCGGCGGAGGACTTCGAGTTCGTCATCAAGCTCAACCTGGTGGGCTCGTTCCACGCACTCTCGCTCGGCGCGGAACGCATCGCGCGACTCGAACCCATCGAGGGCGAGCGCGGCGCGATCATCATGACCGCGTCGGTCGCCGCCTTCGAGGGGCAGATCGGGCAGATCAACTACTCGGCGTCGAAGGCGGGCATTGTCGGGATGACCCTCGTCGCCGCTCGTGACCTGGCCAGCAAGCTCATTCGGGTCAACACCATCGCACCGGGCACGATGGACACCCCGTTGCTGGCCCGTCTGCGCGACGATGTGCGGGACGCGCTCGCGTCGAGTATCCCCAACCCGGCACGACTCGGCAGGCCGGAGGAGTTCGGACACCTCGCCGCGTCGATCCTGGAGAACACGTACCTCAACGGTGAGACCATCCGCCTCGACGGTGCGATCCGAATGGCCCCGCGGTAGCCGAAATCCCCGGTACGATCTGCCACTCTCACAACGCCTCTCGAGAGGATTCATCGCGATGTCCGCCCCGGCTCCCACCGCCCTCAGTTATCCCGACGCCACGATGGCGGTACTCCCGGCGAGTATGGCCGCCCTCTACGGCGACCGCGCGGCCGTCGTGGACGGGGACACGACGCTCACGTTCGCCGGGCTCGACGCACGGTCTGCCGCGGTGGCGTCGGCTCTGCGCGCGGCGGGGGTGAATGATCGCGATGTGGTCCTGCTGTACCTGACCAACAGCGTCGAGTTCGTCGTCGCCTACTACGGGTCGTTGCGCACGGGCGCGGTGGTGACCCTGGTCAATCCGTTGCAGCCGGTACCGGGTCTGCGGCGCCAGATCGCGGAAACCGCTGCGGTGGTGGGGTTCACGCAGGTCGAGCAGTCTGCGCGACTCCTGGCGGCCGCCGCCGGTACGGCGTTGACAACGGTGGTGACGGTGGACGGGGCCGTGGATGCGCCGGCAGGGATCGCCACCATCTCCCTCGCGGAGTTCGCCACCGGGCGCGATGCAGCGCCGCCGGTGTCGACCACACGCGACGATGTCGCGCACCTCGCCTTCACCGGTGGCACCACGGGTGTGGCGAAGGGCGTGCGGGTGTTGCATCGCAACGTGCTCGGCAACGTCACCCAGATGATCGGCTGGCGGGCAGGACATGCCGTGGAGGTGGGTGCCGACGGTCTCCTCACGCTGACACCCCGGTCGGCGGCGAACCCGGGAGTGGTGCCCGGGCACGCGGCGACGGTGGTGGTGTCGCCGCTGTTCCACGCGCACGCGCTCATCAACATGTCGTTTCTGCTGCTGTGCGGTGCCACGCACGTGTTCGCGGGCCGTTTCGAGCCCGGACGGATGCTGGCTCTCATCGAGGCGCACCGGGCGTCGTATCTGACCGGGAGTCCCGCGATGTGGCACGCGCTCGCCGTGCACCCCGACGTCTCCGCACACGACCTGACCTCGGTGCGGGTGGTGTCCTCCGGCGCCGCGCCGATCGACCATGTGACGCTCGAAAGACTCGGGAAGGCGTTCCCGGCGGCGGCGATCGTGGAGGGATACGGTCTCACCGAGGCGACCTGTCTGGTGTCCTCGGCACCCCTGACGTCCGAGGGGCGATACCGGCTCGGCAGTGTGGGTCTGCCGACGTTCGACACCGAGATCGAGATCCGCGCCGTCGACGATCCGGCTGTCGTCCTCACGCCGGGGGAGAGGGGCCGGTTGTGGGTGCGCGGACCGCAGGTCACCGATGGCTATCTCGATCATCCCGACAAGACCGCCGAACAGTTCGTCGCCGGGTGGCTCGACACCGGCGACATCGCCTACCGCGATGCCGACGGGTACCTCTACATCTGTGACCGTGCCAAGGACATGCTGATCTACAAGGGCTACAACGTGTATCCGCGCGAGCTCGAGGAGATCCTGGTGACGCATCCCGACGTCGAGGAGGCGGCAGTCGTCGCCCGTGACGCGGGTGCGGTGGGGCAGGAACCGGTGGCCTTCCTCGTCGCCCGGGACGGCCACCTCATCGACGCTTATGCGGTGTCGCGCTTCGTCGCCGCACAGGTGTTGCCGTACAAGAAGATCCGCGATGTGTACGTGGTCGACGAGCTGCCCAGGTCGGCGGCGGGCAAGATCCAGAAGGTGGCGTTGCGGGAGCGCCTGGCGAACGCCTGAGGTCCGGCCCTGCGCCCGCCCGAGGGTTCAGCGCTGTGCGCGCTTGACCAGGTTGCGTCCGATGATGAGTCGCTGGATCTCGCTCGTTCCCTCGTACAGACGCAAGAGACGGACCTCGCGGTAGATGCGCTCGACCGGGACGTCGCGCATGTAGCCACTGCCGCCGTGGATCTGCACGGCGAGATCGGCCACCTTGCCTACCATCTCGGTGCAGAACAGCTTGGCTGCCGACGGGGCGATGCGCCGGTCGGTGTCGTCGACCCAGGCGCGGGCGGCTTCACGCACCAGCGCGCGGCCGGCCATGACACCGGACTGCTGGTCGGCGAGCATCGCCTGCACCAACTGGAACTCACCGATGGCGGTACCGCCCTGGGTCGCGGTGGCGGCCCACGTGACCGATTCGTCGAGTGCACGCTGGGCGGCGCCCACCGAGAGTGCGGCGATGTGGACCCGGCCGCGTGCAAGGCTCATCATCGCGGCCTTGTAACCCACGTCCTCGCTGCCGCCGACCAGGGCAGACTCCGGCACGCGGACGGCGTCGAAATGGACGTCAGAGGTCCAGGCACCCTCCTGACCCATCTTGCGGTCCTTGACGCCGACGCTGAGTCCGCCGGCGTCGGCGGGGACGAGGAACACCGCGATGCCGGTGCCGTTATCGTCGGCCGGTCGTGTTCGTGCGAACACGACGAACAGATCGGCCAGGGGAGCATTGGTGATGAAGCGTTTCTCGCCGGTGATCACCCAGTCGTCGCCGTCGCGGACAGCCTTGGTCCGCAGGCCGGCCGGATCGGAGCCGGCACCGGGTTCGGTCAGCGCGAACGATGCGACCACCTCACCGGACGCGATCTTCTCCAGCCAGGCGGTCTTCTGCTCATCGGTGCCGAAGTGGACGAGGACCTGGCCGGCGATGCCGTTGTTGGTGCCGAACATCGACCGGAGTGCGAGAGACGTGTATCCCAGCTCCATCGCGAGTTCGACATCCTGGGTCAGATCGAGGCCGAGCCCGCCCCACTCCTGGGGGATGGCATACCCGAAAAGGCCCATGTTCTTGGCTGTTCGGCGGATGTCATCCGGGATCGCGTCGGTGTCGAGGATCTCCTGCTCACGCGGGACCACCACGTCGCGGACGAACTCACGCGTCGCGGAGAGAATGTCGGCGAAATCCTCTTCGCCCACCTGGGAGGTCGTGGCTGGTCGCATCACACCGGTCATGGGGCCACTCTTGCGCGTTCGCCCTCGCCCGTCCAATACGAAACCGGGATCGATCCGATAGCCGCTGCGTATGGCCGTGGAGGGGTTCGACGGGGTCCGATCTCGATAGATTGGGTTCACTCAACCACGCCGGCGCGGCGCCCTGTCGCCGCTCGCCGCTTCGCTCCACCGACCGGACTCCGACGGTGGTCGCCGCCCCGGGAAGGACGACACATGTCACCCAGCACCCCCGCAGAGCCGCTGCTCGAAGGACGTACCGCCGTGATCACCGGCGGGGCACAGGGCATCGGTTTCCAGATCGCTCGCAGCTTCGTCGACGCGGGAGCACGGGTGGTGCTCGGCGACCTCGACCTCGACGCCGCGCAAGCTGCCGCGGACGAGCTCGGCGGCAGCGATGTCGCCCGGGCGGTGAGGTGCGACGTCGTCGACGCGGGCGAGGTCGACGATCTGCTCGCGGCTGCGGTGGATGGGTTCGGATCTCTGGACGTACTGGTGAACAATGCCGGGATCACGCGGGACGCGACGATGCGCACGATGACCGAGGACGACTTCGATCTCGTTGTCTCGGTGCACCTCAAGGGCACCTGGAACGGGACTCGCAAGGCGGCGGCGATCATGCGTGAGGCCAAACGCGGTGCGATCGTGAATATCTCGTCGCTGTCGGGCAAGGTCGGTATGGTCGGGCAGACCAACTACTCGGCGGCCAAGGCCGGCATCGTCGGCCTGACCAAGGCCGCGGCGAAGGAGATGGCCCATCACGGCGTGCGGGTCAACGCGATCCAGCCGGGTCTCATCCGATCGGCGATGACCGAGGCGATGCCGCAGAAGGCGTGGGACCAGAAGATGGCGGAGATCCCGATGCGGCGCGCCGGTGAGGTCGGTGAGGTCGCGAGCGTCGCGCTGTTCCTGGCCTCGGACATGTCGTCGTACATGACGGGCACCGTCCTCGAGGTGACCGGCGGCCGCTTCATGTGACGGTCTCCGCCGGCCCGCCCTTCCTCTGACTCCGAAAGGTCACTCACATGCGCGATGTCGTCATCTGCGAACCGGTACGCACCCCGGTCGGCCGCTACGGCGGAATGTTCAAGAGCCTCACCGCTGTCGATCTCGGGGTCGCCGCGTTGACAGGGATGTTGGATCGGACCGGGCTCGACCCGGCGAGGATCGAGGACGTCATCCTCGGTCACTGCAACGGCAACAGCGAGGCGCCGGCGCTGGGACGGGTGATCGCGCTCGACGCGGGATTGCCGATCACGGTGGGCGGCATGCACATCGATCGACGATGCGGCTCGGGGCTGCAGGCCGTGATCCAGGCCGCCTACCAGGTGTCTGCGGGTGACAACGACCTCGTCGTCGCGGGCGGAGCAGAGTCGATGAGCAACGCGTCGTTCTACTCCGTCGACATGCGGTGGGGAGGGGCCCGCACGGGTATCGCGATGCACGACAGTCTGGTTCGCGCTCGCTCGACGGCCGGCGGCAAGAATCATCCAGTGCCCGGCGGGATGATCGAGACGGCCGAGAACCTGCGCAAGGAGTACGAGATCTCGCGGGCCGAGCAGGACGAACTGGCCGTCGAGTCCCACACCCGCGCGGTACGTGCCCAGAAGGACGGGGTCCTCGCCGAGGAGATCGTCCCGGTCACCGTGGCCTCCAGAGGCGGAGATCAGATCATCGACACCGACGAGCATCCGCGTCCGGATGTCTCGGTCGAAGCTCTGTCGAAGCTGAAGCCGATCATGGGCAAGACCGACCCGGACGCGACGGTGACGGCGGGCAATGCCAGCGGACAGAACGACGCCGCGTCGATGGCGATCGTGACGACACCCGAGGTCGCCGAGAAGCTGGGCCTGCGTCCATTGGTGAAGCTGGTGTCGTGGGGGCTGGCCGGTGTACCGCCGCGCACGATGGGGATCGGGCCGGTGCCCGCCACCGAGAAGGCGCTCGTCAAAGCGGGTCTGACGTTGGCCGACATCGACGTGATCGAGCTCAACGAGGCGTTCGCCGCGCAGGCTCTCGCGGTCACCCGTGAGTGGGGTTTCGGCCGGTTCGGTGCCGGCGGCGACTTCGATCGCACCAACGTCAACGGTTCGGGGATCTCGCTGGGGCACCCGGTCGGCGCCACCGGCGGCCGAATGCTGGCCTCCCTGGCGCGCGAACTGCATCGGCGCGATGCCCGCTACGGCCTGGAGACGATGTGTATCGGCGGTGGTCAGGGACTCGCGGCGATCTTCGAACGCGTCGGCTGACCCAGAGACTCACCGGACCCCACCTGATTCGCTCCGGTGGGGTCCGGTATTCCACTTGTCACCCCGTCGACTCGCGAACGAGGTCGACGAATGCCTGGCCGACGGCCGACAGGGACGGCGGGTGAAAAGCGATCGCGAAGGGACGCACGACATTCGGTTCGATCTCGCGAATCACGACCGGCTCCTCCGCCGACTCCGCGACGGATCGTTCGAGCAGGGTGCCGCCGATCCCGGACTCCACCATCGGGAGGCGTTCCTCACGGAGTTCGGACAACACCGCCAGCGGCGGACGGACGCCCCCGACGCGGATGGCCTCCTCGAATTCGTCGGCCACCGAGTATCCGCGCGGCACGAAGACCATGGGAATCGGCGGCAGGTTGTTGAGCGGAATCGGGCCGTCGGGTACTTCGGTGTCGGGCGGATAGACCAGCACATGTTCGTGTTCACCGATCACGATCACCTCGAGGTCGTCGCCGGCGATGGGCAGGTGAGCGACGGCGAACTCGCAGTGGCCGTCCTCGATGGCCGACGCGGCCCTGGTCTCGTCGCGTAATTCGCCGAGCCGCACCGATACTCGCGGATACGCGGCCCGGAACCGGGCGACGAGGTCGACGACGGGTCCGGCGGCGGTCGCGGCGAAGGCGAGGATGTCGAGGTGGCCGGTGAGTTCGTCCTCCGACGCCGAGAGCAGATCGTCGACGGTGTCCACGTCTCGCACGATCTGCCGCGCGGGTCCGACCATCGTGCGCCCGGCGGCCGACAGGACCATCCCGCGACCGATACGGTGGAACAGTTGTACCCCGAGTTCCCGTTCCAGGGCCCGAAGTGCTTGGGAGACAGTCGGTTGGGCGACACCGAGTGCCGACGCCGCGCCACCGATCCCCTTGTTCTCGACGACCGCCAGGAAGTACTCGACCTGCCGCAACTCCATGGTGGGGTCACCAATCCCGTGGTTCGGCGGGGTCCGGGGCGATCCCGCAGTGGGTCTTCGTTGCGGAGATGAAGGCGAGTGCGGCCGGCGAGGGCAGCCCGGAGCGGAGCACGAGTCCCCACGGTCGGCGCAGTGGTGGGTCGAGCGCGAGACGCCGGAGGCCGGCGAACTGGCGGTCGGCCACGGTGCGCGGGAGAACAGTTGCCCCTGTTCCCTTTTTGACCAGGCTCCACACCGCGGAGGGCAACTGGCAGTCGACCACCACGTTCTTGCCGCCGTCGTCGAGAAGCCCACCGAGGAGCGCTGCGGTGATGGGGTCACTGTGATCGATGACGAGTGGCAGCGAACGTACCGCGGAGTGCGGCATCGGATCGGGCAGGGCGTCGACGAGCGGCGCCGGGGCCGCCACGACCAGTTCCTGCTCTGCCATCGGGATGGCCGTGAACGTCGCGTGTTCGGCGGTGGAGTCCATGATGCCGATTTCGGCGTCCCCGGATCGCAACGCGGACAGCACTCCTGAGGGACTGTCGGTCGAGACGACCCGCACCGACAAGCGCGGGAAGCGTTCCCGGAACAGGCGGACGACGTTGACCACCGGGTCCACGCCGAAGGCCGCGTAGGTCACGATGTCGACGCGTCCGGCACGCAGCTCGCGGACCGCGTCGACCTTGGCCTTGGCACGGTCGACGTCGGCCAGGATGCGCCGGGCGGCGACGTCGAGCTTGCGTCCGGCCTCGGTGAGTTCGAGGCGACGTCCGGTGCGGTCGAACAAGCTGACGCCGAGGCGCTTCTCGAGCGTGCGGATGGCCTGGGACAGCGACGGCTGTGAGATGTACAGCGACTGGGCGGCCTTCGTGATGCCGCCGTGGTCGACCACGGCGACGAAGTAGGTCACGAGGTGCAGGTCCACCCCGGTCATGTTATCCGGCGCCGGGAGCGGAGCGAGCGGGCCGAATCAGGACGGCGCCGGGAGCGGAGCGAGCGGGCCGAAGCAAGACGGTGTCCGTGGAGATCACTTGCCGGTCCATCGCGGCGCCCGCTTCTCGGCGAAGGCGATGGCGCCCTCTTTGGCGTCGGCGGAGGCGAACACCGGGCCGAGGAAGTCCCACTGCTTCTTGATGAGTTCGGGGTCGGTGTAGCGGATGGCCATCGACGTGACCTGCTTGGTGGCGCGGACGGCGAGGGGGCCGTTGGCGGCGATGACGGCTGCGAGTTCGCGTGCGCCTGCGAGTGCTTCCCCGGGTTCGGTGACCCGGTTGACCAGGCCGAACTGGTGGGCGCGTTCGGCGGTGAGCGGGTCGCCGGTGAGCGCGAGCTCCATCGCGACCTGGTACGGCAGGATCTTCGGCAGACGCAGCAGACCGCCGGCCGCGGCGGCGAGCCCACGCTTGACCTCGGGGATACCGAACTTCGAGTTGCTCGCCGCGACGACGAGGTCGGCCGACAGGGCGAGTTCGCATCCGCCGGCCAGCGCCCAGCCTTCGACGGCGGCGATGAGTGGTTTGGTCGGCGGTGCCTCGGTGAGGCCACCGAATCCGCGCCCCTCCAGTGACACCACCTCGCCGCGGGCGAAGGCCTTGAGGTCCATTCCGGCGCAGAACGTGCCACCGGCGCCGGTGAGGATGCCGATGGTGAGGTCGTCGCGTGACTCGAGCTCGTCGATCGCGGCGGCGATGCCCTCCGAGACCTCGAGGTTCACGGCGTTCTTCGCTTCGGGACGATTGATCGTGATGACGGCGACGCCGTCGGCGAACTCGGTGAGCACTGCGCTCATGGGGACTCCTCGGTCGGTGGGATGGGGCGGGATGTCAGGTGGCGTCGGACGTGGAGATCGATTGCGGCGCGGGCTGTCCGGCGTCGTCGGTGAGGAACCAGCGGATCGGGTCCGGCACGGACGGGTCGGCAGGTGGGCCGGCGGGTACTCGGGCATCGAGAACGCCGCGCTCCTGCAGGACGACCAGATGGGCGTGCGTCTCGCGCAGCGCGAGCCGACTGAGGGTGAGCGGCAGTTCCTCGAACGGGCGTGACCAGGTCACCAACCGGGTGATCTCCCAGGCCGTGCTCTCCGGGTGCCGCGCCACGGTCGCGGTGATCTCGCCGAGGCGTTCTTCGTGATGCGCCAGCAGGCCGGTGACCCGATCGCCGAGCCTTCGGAACCGGTACTCGTGGGACGGCAGAGCCTCGTGATCGCGCATCTTCTCGGTGTTGGCCAGCGAGATCAAGTAGTCGGCGAGGGGGCTGTCGGTCTGCATGGGGTTGGTCGAGATGTTCGGGCTGATCCGCGGCAGGAGGTGGTCGCCGGTGAAGATGACGCCCGCCGTGTCATCGGCGAAGCAGAGGTGTCCCGCAGTGTGGCCGGGAGTCCAGATCGCGCGGAGGTCCCATCCGGGGATGTCGAGCGGGGCGTCGCCGGTCAGTTCGCGGTCGACCGTCCGGCCGTCGGGCATCCGGATGAATCCGACCAGTCCTTCGTCGGCGACGGCGGTGGGTGCACCGAGCATTCGCAGTTCCGACCGCGCCTGGTTCAGTTGGCTCTCCGCCTCGGCGTCGGAGTGGTGGCGTAGGTGGCGGGCGTCGTCGCGGTGCATCCACAGTTCGGCGTCGACGTGCTCGAGCAGGCGCGGCACGAGCCCGAAGTGGTCGGGGTGCAGGTGGGTCACACCGATCGAGCGGACGTCGGTGAGGTCGTGTCCGGTGGAGCGGATGCCCGCGACGAGGACGTCCCAGGACTCGTCGGACGGCCAGCCCGCGTCGATGAGCGCGAGGCCGCCGTCGGGCAGTCCGAGTGCGTAGACGAGGACGTATCGCAGGGGATTGGGGCCCATGGGCACCGGGATCGACCACAGCTGCGGCCGGACCTCCTCGACCGGCGGCAACACCTTGTCGGCCCAGGCTTGTTTCTGCAGCACGCCGGTGACCTCGATCGGGACCATCCAGCCTCCTCATCGGTGCGTCGTTCGCGCCAGGGCACCGCGACGAGTGTTGCAGTGATCTGCAGTCATCCGATCACGAGACGACTTCGACGCTCAAACTGGGTGCGGCTCAGACACCCTGAGGTAGGACCTATGAGTCGCGTTCGGTCCCGAGGATGCGGGTGTGGTCGCAACTCGCCGCCACCTCACCGACGATCCGTCCCGCGAGTTCGGGCTGGATCAGCGGGAAGAGGTGGCTCGCACCGGGGATGACGGTGAGTGTCGCATCCGGCGCCGCGTCGACGAACCGGCGCTCGTGGACGCGGAACTGGTCCTGGCGTCCGTTGACGAAGACCGTCCGGCCGGGGTATCGACTCACCTCCGCGAGGGCGTCGAACCGTTTGATCTCGGCCACCACGTCGGCGATGGACCCGAGGGACAATCCGCCGATCTCCATGTCCTCGGAGACCTGCCGGCCGACGGCCACGCGGGTGAGCGCCTGACTGATGACCGCGGCCTGCCGTGGCAGGAATGACGTGACCGCGCCGAACGTCTCGAACGGCGCGGCCAGCAAGCGGCTCGGTTGGGCGGTGGCACACATGGGTACCAGGGCTGCGACGTGCTGCGGGTGGCGTCCGGCGACCGCCATCGCCACGTAACCGCCCATCGACATGCCGGCGACGACCGTCGGACGGCCGAATCGGTCGATCTCGGCGAGGACGGTGTCGACGGCACCCGGCAGCGTGAACGTCTCGTGGCGTCGCCGTCCGTGGCCGGGCAGGTCGGGGGTCGCAACCTGCCTCCCGGCCGGGGCGGTCTGCGACACGGCGGCGGCCACCCGGTGCAGGGTCGCCCCGCTCACCCGTATGCCGTGGACGAGGACGACGGGGGTCGGTTCGTCCACCGGTGGTTCGGTTGTGGCGAGAGCTGATGGAGGCATCGCCCGTGAGTATGCGTCCGCCCGGCGTGCAGCGCCGGCTTCGTCACCAAGTGTTCGTCAGTGGTCTGTCTGCCCGTCGACGTCGGGCTCCGTCCCGGTGGAGGGTTGGTCGGTTGTCGCCGGTGAGACCCGGCGTCCTATCCGGATCCGGTCGAGGAACCCGGCGTCGTGCGAGACGACCAGGAGCGCCCCGGTCCACGCGTCGAGCGCGTCGACGAGTTGCGTGACGGTGTCGAGGTCGAGGTTGTTGGTCGGCTCGTCGAGGATGAGCAGTTTGGGTGTCGGGTCGCCGAGAAGTGCGTCGGCCACCGCCACCCGCAGACGTTCGCCGCCCGACAGTTCGGCGAGCGCGCGATCCGCGCGGGCACCCCGGAACAGGAACCGGGCGAGATGCGCCCGCACCTCCTGTGTGGGGATGTCCGGATGAGTCGTCGTCACATGGTCGGCGATCGACGCATCCGTGTCGGGGAAGGTGATCTGCTGGGGCACGAACGCGTAGGGCACGACAATGGACTCACGCGCGATGACATCGGCGATCAGTGTGGACTTGCCGGAGCCGTTGGGTCCGACGAGGGCCACCCGCTCGGGTCCGTCGATGCGGAGACGGTCGTCGACGATGATCTGGGCACGTGGGGCCACCTCCGGTGTCGGTACGACGATCCGCGCGGTGCGATCGGCGCGGATGTCTTCCTTGGCCTCGTCGAGACGTGTTGCCGCGGAGGCCACGTCGTCGCGATGGGCGTTGCGCAGTTTGCCCGCCGAGACCTGCGCCTCGCTCCGGCGGTTGTGCGCGATGATCTTCGGGACCCGCTTCTCGCGCTCGGCGGTGGCACCCGTGCGGGCCCGCCGGTCGAGTTTGATCAGGGCCTCGGACATCTCCCGACGCTGCTTGCGCAGATCGCCGGCCGCGGTGGCGACCGCGGACTCGGCGGCTTCCTGCTCGGCGTCGACGATCTCCCGGTAGTGCGAGTAGGGGCCGCCGAACAGTCGTACGTGACCGCGATAGAGCTCGACTGTCGCGTCCACGCGCTCGAGGAGTTCGAGGTCGTGACTGACGACGATCACCGTGCCCGCGAACGAATCGATGGCACTGAAAAGCCTTGCACGGGAATCGGTGTCCAGATTGTTGGTTGGTTCGTCGAGAAGCAGGATCGTCGGATTGGCGATGAGGGCGGCGACGATCGCCAGCAGGGTGGCCTCACCGCCGGACATCGCGCCGACCATGCGATCGAGGTCGCGCGGCAGGCCCATCTGCTCGAGGAGGCCGACTGCGCGCTCCTCGACCCCCCAGTCGTCACCCACCACGTCGAAGTCGCGCGGATCGACCGATCCGTTCTCGATTCGCGCTATCGCGCAACGGATGTCGTGGATACCGAGAGAACGTGCCACGGTCGACGACGGATCGGCCTGTGGGTCCTGCGCGACCACGCCGACGTCGGTCGTCGACGCGCCGCCCGTGACGGTGATGCTTCCGGAGGCCGGACGCAGCCGACCGGCGATCAGGCCCAGGAGTGTTGACTTGCCGGCACCGTTCGCGCCGATCAGCGCATACGTCTCAGCGCCCAGGGCGAGGTCGAGGTGATCGAAGACGACGGTCCCGTCGGGCCAGGTGAACGAGACGTCGGACAGCACGATGGAAGATGGCATGAGCACTCCTGAAGTGGGTCGGGTACACCGACGAGGGCGTCGGTGACGTCCGCCGGCGGAGCCGGCGGGCCGGGGCCACTTCAGTTCTTCATCGCGGTGGATCACTCCTGAGAGGTCTGCGGGTGAGTGGTGACCACCGTAGCGGATGTGTTCGGACTTGCCAACGGATTATCGCTCCGCGGTCACCGCTACGGTTGGGGTATGTCTTTTCTCCGCACCTCGGTGTCCAACGGCGTAGGCGAGATCGTCCTGGATCGGCCCAAGGCTCTCAATGCGTTGGACCAGAGCATGATCGACGACATGTACGTCACCCTCGGGGAATGGGGTGACGACGACTCGATTGACACCGTCCTGGTCACCTCGGCGAGCGAGCGGGCCTTCTGCGCCGGTGGCGACATCCGGGCGATCCGTGAGCACGCCATCGACGGCGACGCTGCGGCGATCAGCAGGTACTTCGGCAGCGAGTACCGGCTCGACCAACTCGTCGCCGACTACCCCAAGCCCTATGTGAGTCTCATCGACGGGGCGGCGATGGGCGGCGGACTCGGGATCAGCGTGCACGGCGAGATCAAGGTGGTCACCGAGAGGGCGATGATCGCGATGCCCGAGACCGCCATCGGCTTCTTCCCGGATATCGGTTCGACGTATTTTCTCCCGCGACTTCCGGAGGGCGTGGGGATGTGGCTCGGTCTCACCGGCGCCCGTATTCGCGGTATCGATGCGGTGGCCGTCGGTCTCGCAACGCATTTCGTCTCCTCCGCAGACCTGCCGACGGTCGCCGACAGCATCCGTTCGGGCGCACCGCTGGCCGACGCGCTGGCCACCTCGGGTACCGAGGACACCAGCGATGTGCCGTTGCGGAAGATCGGTGAGTACTTCGCCGACGACAACATCAATGCGATCGTCGGCGGTTTGCGCGGCGCGGTCGGTGACGAATGGGCCCAGGAGATGGTCGGGTTGCTCGAGGGTGCCTCACCGACCAGCCTGTGGGTGACCGCGGCGATGATCACTGCCGGGGCGAGGTCGGGGCTCGACGAATGCTTCGACCGGGAACTGCATGCGGCAGAGGAGATCACGAAGACCCACGACTTCCGCGAGGGAGTGCGGGCAGTGCTCGTCGACAAGGATCGCAGTCCCGAATTCGATCCGGCGCGGATCGATGACGTCGACCCCGCGGTGGTGGCCCGGATCGTCGGTGCCCCCGCTGGTTGAGCCGGTCACCCCCGCTGGTTGCGCCGGCACCGAGCGCAGCCGCCGGGTCGAGCAGGCGACGAAGGAGCGCGTCGAGGTCGAGGAGCCGTGTCGAAGCCGCTTCGCGTCACCCGTCTCAGGGTGTGAGCTGGAACCACCCCGACAGTGCGACGCTGTTCGTCGAAGTGCCTGCGCCGTCGGGTGGTCCGGGAGTCGACGACTCGTCGAGGTCGTAGGGGACGTCGTCGTCGGGGGCGAGTGGATTGGCGTCGAGCCGCGTTGCCGTCGGGCAGGTGAACGTACCCGCCGCGAGTTTGCCCGACATCCCGCTCACGCTGAGCTGACAGGCGGAGGAGTGATGGTAGACGCCGTTGACGGACACACCGATCTGGGCGTTGATCGGCCTGGTCAACGGTCCGACGGTGGGACGCGTCGCGCCCACGGGCGGCAACAGGCCACCGGTCAGTTCGCTGATCAGGAACTCGATCTGCGCGCCTCCGGCACCGGCGTCCTTGAACACGAAGAGCAGTGAGTCCGGAGGTACGTCCGGGCGCGCGGGTCCCCAGCGGTCGAATTCGTAGCAGGTCGGTTCGTCGGCCCGGGTGGCACCGGCGGCGGGACCGCGACCGGATTGCGCCGGGGTGTTCACGACCGCGACCCTGATGTTGCCGTGGTGGAACTCGAAGTTCTGGCCGCTACGGTCGACGCTGCCCTCGGGGGGTTTCTCGGTGCAGGCCGCCGGGTCCACCGGACGCGCGGTCGGCGTGGGGGTCGAGGTGGTCGGCGTGGGCCGCGGTGGGCCGTCGGAGCCGCAGGCGGCGACGAGGACCGACACCGTCGCACACAGCAGCACGGCGGCGCGCGCCGGCCGACCCCGGACGGTCATCGACCGGTCAGTCCGCTGCCGCGACAAGGGGTTCGAGCGTGAGGTCGGGGTGTTCTTTCTCGATGTACTGCAGGCGCCACTTGTCACTGAAGAGGGCGAGGACCGCGCCGTCGGTGCGGGTGAAGACCTCCACGCCGCGCTGCCGGTCCAGTTCGGCCGCGCTGGCGGCGTCCGTGCGTCGCGCGAGCGTGTAGCCGAGCGGTTCGATGATGGTGTCGACGTTGTACTCGGCCTTCATCCGCGCGGTCACGACCTCGAACTGCATCGGTCCGACGGCGGCGAGAACGGGGGAGGCCTCACCACGGGTCTCGTTGCGCAGCACCTGGACCACGCCTTCGCTCTCGAGCTGGTCCATGCCCTTGCGGAACTGCTTGTACTTGTCGGCCGTGGTCGCGCGCAGCGTCGAGAAGTGTTCGGGCGCGAACGACGGGATCGGCGGGAACTGCACCCTGGGACCGTCGTAGAGGGTGTCGCCCGGTGCGAGCGCGGTTGCGTTCACCAGTCCGACGACGTCGCCGGGATAGGCGGTGTCGACCGTCGAGCGGTCGCGGCCGAAGACGGCCTGAGCGTACTTGGTGGCGAACGGTTTTCCGGTCTGCGCGTGGGTGACGACCATGCCGCGCTCGAACTCGCCGGACACGATCCGCATGTAGGCCAGGCGATCTCGATGGCTGGAGTCCATGCCGGCCTGCACCTTGAACACCACCGCACTGAACGGATCGGTCACCGGACGGTCGGTACCGTCGACATCGGCTCGGGGCCCAGGCGGGGGAGCGAGCTCGACCAGGACCTCGAGTAGCTGTCGCACACCGAAATTGAGCATCGCCGAGGCGAAGATCATCGGCGACGTCTGCCCGGCGAGGAACAGTTCCTGATCGTGGTCCTGCCCCATCTCGGAGAGCAACTCGCTCTCCTCGAGCGCGGAGGTCCACTCGTCGCCTTCGCGAGCCTGCGCGTCGTCGGCGGACATGATCTCTTCGGGCGCGATCTTGGCGCCGCCGGCGGTGCGGGTGAAGTGCACGTATTCGCCGGTGCGCCGGTCGAGCAGGCCGCGGAAGTCGCCCGCGATACCGACCGGGACGAACAGCGGGGTCGGCGTGAGGCCGATACGTTCGGTGATCTCGTCGATCAGTTCGAGGGGGCTCTGTCCCGGGCGGTCCCACTTGTTGATGACCGTGATCACCGGGATGCCCCGATGGCGGCACACCTGGAACAGTTTCAGCGTCTGCGGTTCGAGTCCCTTGGCGGCGTCGATCAGCATGACCGCGGCATCGACCGCGGTCAGCACGCGATAGGTGTCCTCGGAGAAGTCGGCGTGCCCCGGGGTGTCGACGAGGTTGATCACGCTCGGGATCTCGGGGTCCGCCTGGCTCGCAGCGGAGTAGTTGAACTGCAGCGCGGTCGAACTGACGGAGATGCCGCGCGCCTTCTCCATCTCCATCCAGTCGGAGACGGTCGACTTACGGCCCGCCTTGCCGTGGACGGCACCGGCTTCGCTGATCATCCTCGCGTGCAGCGCCAACGCCTCGGTCATCGTCGACTTACCGGCGTCGGGATGGGAGATGATGGCGAAGGTACGACGACGCGTCACTTCGCGACTGATCACCTCGGAACTCACGAGTTTCCAGGCTACCGGGCGGCGAGGGGGCGGCCAAACTCGCAACCTGTGACATTGCGGCACCGTGCACCGCTATGCGGACCTGGTTGCCGCAATGTCGCGACGCGGAACCGTCCGACTGCGGGGTGCGTCTGATGATCGTGCAGATTCCTCCAAGACTTCGACGACGCGCTCTGGCCCGTGACGGGGTGCTGACGATGGCTGATGCCCTGGAATTCGGACTCACGCGATCCGCGGTCCGACGCCGGGTCACCGCGGGGGTGTGGCAGGCCGGCTCGCGGGGCGGGTTCACGCTTGCGGATCATCCCGACACGGCCCGAACCCGCGCCCGCCTGGCGGTTGCGGCCGTGGGGCGCCAGGCGGCACTGTCCGGTCTCGGGGCCGCGTGGTGGCACGGGGTCGCCGACGATGCCGCAGTGCTCGACGCCGCGCTGTTGCAGCGCAAGGTATCGATCAGTCAGTTGCGCGCCACCGCCGAGCGCCGTCGGCGGTGCGAAGGTGCGTCGATGATCGCCTCGCTGGTGGCCGGTGTGGACTCCGGAGCACGATCGGCTGCCGAACGGCTGGCCCTCGGTCTGCTCCGCACCGCTGGAGTCGACGGCTGGGTGTGCGATCACCCCGTCGGCGGCTACTTCGTCGACATCGCGTTCCCCGACCGCAAGTTGGCAGTCGAAATCGACGGGATGGCGTTTCACCGCGACGCCAAGACCTTTCAACGGGACCGCCGGCGTCGCAACGATCTCATCGCCCTGGGGTGGACCGTCCTCAACGTCACCTGGAACGACCTGCGCGAACGGCCCGGTTATGTCGTCGAACGGATCGAGGCCGCCCTGACCGCCGCGTGAGAGCACATTGCGGCACCTGAGTCCGCCAGGCGGATCACACTGCCGCAGCTGCGGTCACCCCTACTCGAACGGAACCGGAGGCATGGTGACGACCTGGGCGGCATAGGAGAGTCCGGCGCCGAAGCCGAGGAGCAGCGCGGTCTGTCCGGGTTGTGCCTTACCGGTGGACAGCAGGTCTTCCATCGCGAGCGGGATCGAGGCGGCGCTGGTGTTGCCGGTGTATTCGATGTCCTTGGCCACCACGGCGTCGTCGCGCAGTTTGAGGTTCTTGGCGAGCAGTTCGTTGATGCGGGCGTTGGCCTGGTGCGGGACGAAGACGTCGAGGTCCTCGGAGCCGAGCTTCGCGGCCTCCAGGGCGCGGTGGGCGACCTTGCCCATCTCGAAGGCGGCCCAGCGGAACACCGCGGTTCCCTCCATACGCAGGTACGGGCGCTTGGTGCGATCGCTGTCGAGGAAGGTGATCCAGTCGAAGTCCTGGCGGATCGCATTGAACTGGGAGCCGTCCGATCCCCAGATGACCGGTCCGAGCTGCTGCTGCTCGGTGGGTCCGACGACGACCGCGCCCGCGCCGTCGCCGAAGATGAAGCAGTTGGTGCGGTCGGTCATGTCCATGGTCACCGAGAGCTGTTCGGCGCCGATGACCAGCACGTGGGTGGCGCTGCCGCCGCGGATCATGTCGGAGGCGAGGGCCATGCCGTAGCCGAAGCCGGCGCAGCCGACGGTGACGTCGAAGGCCGGCACGCCGTTGGCGCCGAGTTCGGTGGCGACCTTGGTGGCGCCGGCCGGGGTCAGCAGCAGGTGGGTGTTCGTGGCGAGGATGACGGCGTCGATGTCGGAGCCCTGCAGCAGCGCGTTGGCGATCGCCTTGCGTCCGGCGTTGACCGACATCTCCATGACGCTCTCGTCGCGACGGGCGAACCGACGGGTCTTGATGCCCGTGCGCGTGTAGATCCACTCGTCGGAGGAGTCGATGTTCTGACAGATCTCCTCGTTGGTGACGACGCGTTCGGGGCGGTACGCGCCGATGCCGAGCATGCCGATGTTGTTGATGCCAGTGGTGTCTGCGATGACCGCCATGGTGAACCCTTCCCAAAACGTGCCCGGCGAATATGTGACCCGACATACGACGGTACTCACACGGTCCCTTACTGGGAAGTAGCGGGACCCTGCTCGTAATCGTTACGCCATGTGCAGAATGCGGACCGAATTCGTCCTCGATGCAAGGAAAGCTGGTCCACAGGTCGATCGAACACCCTCGGGGCGTCGGAAAGGCGCCCCGAGGCACGACGATCAGCACACGACGACGTGCGCGCACCACAGAACGCACCCGTCAACACACCATTCACGGCATCGAGAAGGGGAGTCCGCATGATCCACGCACGCGGGTTGGTCCAGGTGTTCCACACCGGCAAAGGAAAGAAGAAGCGTGAGGTGAGAGCCGTCGACGGCGTCGACCTCGACATCGCCGAAGGAGAGGTGGTCGGTTTCCTCGGTCCCAACGGAGCAGGCAAGACCACGACATTGCGCATGCTGACGACCCTCCTGCGGCCGACCGCGGGTACCGCGACGGTCAACGGCTTCGACGTGGTGGCCGACCCGGTCTCGGTCCGGCGCAGCATCGGATACGTGTCGCAGGCCGGTGGCACCTTCAGTCAGGCGCAGGCCGGCGACGAGATCGTCGACCACGGCATGCTCTACGGGCTGTCCCGGGCCGAGGCGACGCGCCGCGGCCACGCCCTGTTCTCGCAGCTCCAGCTCGACGGGCTGTGGGAGCGG
Source organism: Gordonia sp. NPDC058843 (assembly GCF_042743165.1). Classification (NCBI taxonomy): domain Bacteria; kingdom Bacillati; phylum Actinomycetota; class Actinomycetes; order Mycobacteriales; family Gordoniaceae; genus Gordonia; species Gordonia sp. NPDC058843. Next base: position 60,925 of record NZ_JBHYNC010000015.1, on the reverse strand, counting down.
CAGCCCAAGAACATGTCCGGCGGGCAGAAGCGGCGGCTCGACATCGTGATGGGACTGGTCCACGAACCGTCCCTGGTCTTCCTCGACGAGCCCACGACCGGCCTCGACCCACAGGCCCGGGCCAACCTCTGGGATCACATCCGGCGTCTGCGCACCGAGCGTGGAGCGACGGTCTTCCTCACGACGCACTACCTCGACGAAGCCGACGAACTGTCCGATCGGATCGTCATCATCGACAACGGCCGCATCGTGGCCGCGGACACCGCCGACAACCTCAAGGCACAGGTCTCCGGCGACCTGGTGGCACTCGAGGTCGCCGACCAGACGGCCGTGTCCACCGCCGCGGAGAAGCTTGCCTCGGTCACCGGCGGCAGCGGCGAGGGCCGGATCGAGGTAGACGGTCGCCACGTCCGAGGTCGGGTGCCGCGGGCCGGCCGGGCGGTTCCCGGGTTGCTGCGCGACCTCGATGCCGCGGGCATCTCGCTCGACTCCATCGAGGTCATCAGGCCGACCCTCGACGACGTGTTCCTCACCCTCACCGGCCGGTCCCTGCGCGACGCCGAGACCGAGCGCGGCGACGACATCTCCTCAGAAGCGACCGATTCCGATTCCACGTCCGACGACGTCCCGTCGGCCGAACTGCATCAGCAAGGGGCCAACCGATGACCACTTTCCTCCGCGAGAGCACGATCGTGTTCCGTCGCCAGATCCGCATGAACCTGCGCAACCCGGCCTGGGTGCTCATCGGCGTCATGCAGCCGATCCTCTATCTCGTGCTGTTCGGGCCGCTGCTCAAACCGCTCGTCGCGCAGTTCCCGGGCGGCGCGGACAATCCGTACACGTTCCTGGTTCCCGGGCTCCTCGTGCAGCTCGGCCTGTTCGGCGCACTGTTCGCCGGCTTCAGCCTCATCGGTGAATGGCGTGAAGGGGTGATCGAGGCCGAACGGGTGACGCCCGCCAGCCGCACGGCCCTGCTCACCGGCCGGCTCATGCGCGACATGCTGCAACTCCTCGTGCAGGCGCTGATCCTCGTGGTGCTGGGCTATCTCATGGGCATGCGGGGTTCGGTGATCGGCGTGGTACTCGGGATCCTGATCACGATGCTGATCGGTGGCGCGTGCGCCGCGGCGTCGAACGCTCTCGCGCTGACCACGAAGAGCGAGGACGTGATGGCGCCGCTCATCAACATGGTGATGATGCCGGTCCTGTTGCTGTCGGGCATCCTGCTCCCGATGACCCTCGGGCCGTCGTGGCTGCAGAGTCTCAGTGACTTCATGCCGTTCCGTTGGATCGTCGACGCGGTGCGCGACACCTTCTCCGGCGATCTCGCCAGTGCTCAGGTCCTGTGGGGCGTGCTCGCGTCGCTCATCCTCGCCGGCCTCGGAACCCTGTGGGGGACTTCGGTGTTCCGCAAGGAAAACGCCTGACCTGCTCCCTGAGGAGCGAGCTTGTGAGTGTTTCTGTTCCCTGAGGAGCGAGCTTGCGAGCGTCTCTGCTCCCTGAGGAGCGAGCTTGCGAGCGTTTCGAAGGGTCAGTCGAAGCTGGTGATCGACGGGGCCGGGGGCAGGGTCACGACCGCGCCGGCGTAGCTCAGGCCGGCACCGAAGCCGAGGAGCAACGCGGTCTGCCCGCCCCTGGCCTTGCCGGTCGCGAGCATCTCCTCCATGGCGAGCGGGATCGAGGCCGCCGAGGTGTTACCGGTGTTCTCGATGTCGTTCGCCATCGGCAGGTCGTCGGGGAAACCGAGGTTCTTCTTCATGAGGTCGTTGATCCGGGCGTTGGCCTGATGGGGGACGAAGACCTCGATGTCCTCGACGCCGACGCCGGAGGTCTCCAGCACGGTGGCGAGGGCCCTGGGCAGGGTGATGGCCGCCCATCGGAACACCTTGGGGCCGGCCATGGTCACCACCATGCGACCGACCGGGTCGGTCTCGGGATCCTTGTCCTGGTAGGCCTGAGCGCGATCCATGTATTCGGGGATGTCCCAGTTCTGTCCGATCGCCTCGGCATTCTCGCCGTCGCTGCCCCAGACGGTCGGCGAGATCCCGTTGTCCTCGCTCGGACCGACGACGACGGCCCCGGCGCCATCGCCGAAGATGAACGCGGTGTTGCGGTCGGTGGGGTCCATGACCACCGACATGGTCTCGACGCCGATGAGCAGGACGTACTCGGCACTGCCGGCGCGGATGGTGTCGGCAGCGACCCCGAGTCCGTAGCCGAAGCCACCACAGCCCGCGGCGACGTCATAGGCCGGGATGCCGTTCAGCCCGATGTCGGAGGCGACGATCGGCCCGCCGTGGGGGATCTTGGTCTTCCAGCTGTTGGTCGCGAGGATCAGCGCACCGATCTTGTCCTTCGCGATACCGGAGTTCGCGATGGCCCGCTCGGCAGCCGCGGCGGCCATGGACCGTGCAGACTCGTCGCCGCTGATCCAGCGGCGATTGCGGATGCCACTTCGTTCGAAGATCCACTCGTCGGAGGAGTCGAGGACCTCGCACACCTCGTCGTTGCTGACCAGGCGTCGTGGCCGGTATGCGCCGATGCCGAGCATCGAGACGTTCTGGTGTCCGGTCTTCACCGAGAGGTTGACCACTGTTGCCGATCCCTTCGCATTGCCTGCCGCAGCGATTCTAAGGCTGCGGTGCCGCCGGATTGGGTGTCCTCACCAGGCGTGCACGGTGTTCTGTGCGGACTCCAGATCCTGTCCGACTAATAGTTCGACGGCGTCGCAACCGTTGGCGACGAGGAGGTCGACCTCGCTGCGAGCCGAGGACGGGAACGGTTTCAACACGAAATCGGCGGGATCCTGGCGGCCGGGAGGCCGGCCGATGCCGATGCGCACACGCAGGTAGTCGCGTGTGCCGAGTACTTGACTGAGCGACCGCAACCCGTTGTGGCCGCCCTCGCCGCCGCCCCGTTTCAACCTGACGGCGCCGAAGTCGATGTCGAGTTCGTCGTGGACGACGATGAGATCGCCGGCGGGCACGGAGTAGAACTTCGCGAGCGGACCGATCTGACGTCCGCATTCGTTCATGTAGGTGCGCGACTTGGCCACGAGCACCGACTGGCCGCCGAGGCGCACCTCGGCGACCTCGGCGCCCGACTTCTTGTGCACCTTCCAGCGCTCGCCGGCCGAGGCGACGAGGCCGTCGGCGACCATCGCGCCGACGTTGTGCCTCGTCTTCTCGTACTTGGACCCGGGATTACCGAGTCCGACAATGATCTTCACTACTGGGGTTTTCCACTTCCGGGCGATTTCACTGTTCGACCGGGGAGTCGAGGGTCGGGTTACTCCGAGTCCTCGGCGGCTTCCTCGGTGGCCTCACCCTCGGCGCCGGCGTCCGCGGAGCCGTCGGCCTCGGACTCGGTGGCGGCGAGCTGCGCCTCGGTGACCGCGACGATGAGGGTCTCCGGATCGGCGGTGAGGGTGACGCCCTCGGGCAGGTCCAGATCGGAGGCGTGCACGGAGAGGCCGATCTCGGCACCCTCGATGCTGACGACGATCTGCTCGGGGATCGACAGGGCGTCGGCCTCGACCTCGATGACGCTGGCGTCGGAGACGACGAGGGTACCCGGCGCGGCGTCGCCTTCGACGACGATCGCGACCTCGACGGTCACCTTCTCGCCGCGGCGGACGAGGAGCAGGTCGGCGTGCTCGATGTAGTTGCGGATCGGGTGGACGTCGACCTGCTTGGTCAGCGCGAGCTGGCTGGAGCCCTCGATGTCGAGGTCGATGATGGCGTTGAGGCCGCTGTTACGCAGGATGGCGGCGAACTCGCGGGCCGGGAGGTGCAGATGCTGGGGGTCGGTGCCGTGGCCGTACAGCACGGCCGGGACCTTGCCCTCGCGACGTGCGCGACGCGCCGCGCCCTTGCCCTTTTCGGTACGGGTGCTGACGGACAGCTTGCTGGTCTGAGTGGCCATGGTGGTCTCCTCGTGATCGGTGGGTGGGTCCTGTCGGCGTCGCGACGAGCAACACCGGGCACGAGCACCGACCGCGGGCATCCACCCGCCCGAAGGGCGTGAAGAGTACTGCGATGGCCGCGCCGATCACGGTGACTGGGTCACCCTCGCCGAGACAACGGCGATCAGAGTAGTCGATGACCTGCCGGGATGTCACATCGCCCGCCCGTATCCGCCGGCTCGGGGATACTGGTCTGCCATGACCTCACAGACGCCGATCGAGATCGTGACGACCCTGCTGACCGAGTTCGCGCGGGGCGATGTACCCGCCGCACTGGAGACCATCGACGACGACATCGCCTACACCAACGTCTCGCTGCCGACGATCCGTGGGAAGCGGAAGGTGGCCGGGGTCCTGGGCGGCGTGGCGGACAAGGAGTCGGTGGGCTTCAACTACCGGATGATCAACGCCAGTGCCGACGACGCAGGTGTGGTGCTGACCGAGCGGGTCGACGAACTGCGGTTCGGCCGGTTGCACCTCCAGTTCTGGGTGTGCGGTCGGTTCGAGGTTCGCGAGGGCCGGATCACGGTGTGGCGCGACTACTTCGACTACTTCGACATGACCAAGGCGCTGGTGCGGGGTGTCGCGGCGCTGGCCGTGCCCTCGGTGCAGCGACCGCTGCCCGCGCCGGTGTTGTCGGCCTGACCCGCGCCACCACCGGTGCTCAGAGGATCTCGTCGAGCTTCTCGATGGGCCGGGGAATGCGAGTTCCCTTGTCGGTCACGACGATCGGACGCTCGACGAGGATGGGGTGTTCGGCCATCGCGTCGAGGATCTGCTCGTCGGAGGCCGACGCGAGATCCAGCTCCTTGTACAGCGCTTCGCGTTTGCGGACGGCCTGCGCGGGCGTGATCCCGGCGGCGGCGAACAACTCGACGAGTTGTTCGCGGCTGTACGGCTCGTCGAGATATTTGACGACGGTCGGCTCGACGCCGGCGTCGCGCAGTGCCTGCAACGCCTTTCGCGAGGTCGAGCACTTCGGGTTGTGATAGATCGTCGCGTCCACGGGACATACCGTACCCCGGTGGGGCGACACGGTGCCCGAGCGTGACGAAGGGCCCGGCGAGAACCTCTCGCCGGACCCTTCGAGGATCAGGCGATGCCGTCGAACAGGCTTGTGACCGAACCGTTTTCGAAGACCTCGCGGATCGTCTGAGCGAGCAGCGGGGCGATCGAGAGGACCGTGAGGTTGGCGAATCGCTTCTCGTCCGGGATCGGCAGGGTGTCGGTCGCGATGACCTCTTTGGCCCCGCAGTTCGCGAGCCGCTCGGCCGCCGGGTCCGAGAACACGCCGTGGGTGGTGGCGATGATGACGTCGCCGGCACCCGCGTCCTTGAGAACGCGCACCGCGCCGGCGATGGTGCCACCGGTGTCGATCATGTCGTCGATCAGGATGCAGGTGCGCCCGTCCACCTCGCCCACCACGCGATTGGACTTGACCTGGTTGGGCACGAGCGGGTCCCGGGTCTTGTGGATGAACGCCAGCGGCGCGCCGCCGAGGGTGTCGGCCCATTTCTCGGCGACACGCACGCGGCCGGAGTCGGGGGAGACCACGGCGATGTTGTCGGTGCCGTACTTGCCCCGGATGTACTCGGCGAGCTGCCCCTGAGCGTGCATGTGATCGACGGGGCCGTCGAAGAATCCCTGGATCTGGTCGGTGTGCAGGTCGACGGTGATGATGCGGTCGGCGCCCGCGGTCTTGAGCAGGTCGGCGATGAGGCGAGCCGAGATGGGCTCACGGCCGCGGTGCTTCTTGTCCTGGCGGGCGTAGGGGTAGAACGGCAGGATCACGCTGATGCGCTTTGCCGAGCCGCGCTTGAGCGCGTCGATCATGATGAGCGCCTCCATGACCCACTGGTTCAGTGGGTAGGGGCAACTCTGCAGGACGAAGGCGTCCGAGCCGCGAACCGACTCTTCGAAGCGGACGAACAGCTCGCCGTTGGCGAAGTCGCGGGCGGTCTGCGGGGTGACCTTGATGCCCAGTTCATCGGCGACTGCTTCGGCGAGTTCGGGATGGGCACGACCAGAGAACAGCATCAGGTTCTTCTGGTTGTCAGTGGTCCAGGTCATGAAAACTCTTCTGCTCGTGTCGTTCCGGATCGGTCGGGCTGCCTGCCGCGGGCGGCAGATCGTGCACTGCCGCGGGCGGCAGGGTCGAACACTGCCGCGGGCGGCAGGGTCGAACGCGGGTCGGGTTGTCAGGCCGTCCCGGGGTCGTTGTCGCGTGCCTCGAGGGCCGCGCGCGCCGCCGCGGTGTCGGGCCGCTTGCGCACGACCCAGTCCTCGATGACGCGTTGTTCTCCCGCCGAGACCGCGAGGGCTCCCGGCGGTACATCTTGCCGCACGACGGTTCCGGCGCCGGTGTACGCCCCGTCGCCGACGTTGACCGGGGCGACGAACATGTTGTCCGAGCCTGTCCGGCAGTGATCACCGATCACCGTGCGGTGCTTGGCCACCCCGTCGTAGTTGACGAAGACACTCGACGCGCCGATGTTGGAGTGCTCGCCGATGGTGGCGTCGCCGACGTAGGTGAGGTGCGGGATCTTGGACCCGTCGCCGATGGTGGCGTTCTTGGTCTCGACGAAGGTACCGATCTTGCCTGCGAACCCGAGAGCCGTTCCGGGCCGTAGGTAGGCGAACGGGCCGACGGTGGCGTCGGCGCCGATGACGGCGTCGCTGCCGTGCGTCCGGATCACCTGTGCACCCGTTCCGACGGTGACGTCGGTGAGGGTGGTGTCGGGTCCGATCACGGCGTCGGCGGAGATGTGTGTGCGGCCGTGCAGCTGGGTGCCCGGCTCGATGTGCGCGTCGGCCTCGATCGTGACGTCGATGTCGATCCACGTGGTGGCGGGGTCGACGACGGACACGCCGTCGAGCTGATGACGTCGGATGATGCGCCGGTTGAGTTCGGCGCCGAGCGCAGAGAGCTGAACGCGGTCGTTGCAGCCGGCCACGAGCACCGGATCGGCGACCGTGTGGCCACGAACCGCCCGGCCCTCGGCGCGGGCGATCTCGACGATGTCGGTGAGGTAGTACTCGCCCTGCACGTTGTCGGTCGACAGCTTCGACAGACCGACGCGCAGCGCGGCGGCGTCGAAGGCGTACACGCCTGCGTTCACCTCGGTGATCGCACGCTGCTCGGGGGATGCGTCCTTGTGTTCGACGATCGCGGTGACGGCGTCCCCGTCGCGGATGATGCGGCCGTATCCGGTCGGGTCGTCGGCGACGAAGCTGGTCAGCGTGACGGCGGCGCCGCCGTCGGCGAGGTGGGTGTGCACGAGCGCGCGAAGGGTGTCGCCGTCGAGCAGGGGCACGTCGGCGGCGGTGACGACGACGGTGCCGTCGAAGTCGTCGGGGAGCCCGCCCAGTCCGACCCGGGCGGCGTCGCCGGTTCCGCGCGGCGAGTCCTGTTCGGCGATGCCGACCTCGACTCCCAGGAGGGCGCTGATCTCACCGATGGCCGCCGCGACCCGTTCGCGTTCGTGGCTGACGACCGCGACCAGATGCTCGGGGTCGATGCCCGCCGCGCCGTGCAGCGCGTGGCCGACGAGTGACCGCCCGCCGATGGTGTGCAGGATCTTCGGGGTCGTGGACTTCATGCGGGTACCGGCGCCCGCGGCCAGGACGATCACGGCCACGGAAGGCGACGTTCCCGTCATCGAATGCCCACCCTCTTCCTGATCGGTGACTGCACGATCATGTCTGCTCGACGGTGCCCGGCGGAGGTCGCTGACCCAGCCCGCGGTCGCACGTCGGGTGCGATCCTACGCATCAGCGCCCGGTGGCCGAAATGCAGCGCGCTGTTTGTGGCGGATCCTCGCGACCGGGCCTGATAGAACACATAGGGACCGCGAACGCCGAGCGATCAATCGGTAGAACCTGCCGTTGTCTGAGTCGGCAGTCACTGACGGATCAGGGTGGGTGCGGGAGACGAAACCATGCGCGCCGGAGTTGTCCGGTTCGTGAAACGACCACACGGAGGTAGTGAATGAGCACGCAGAAGACGGCGATCGTCACCGGAGCCGCACGGGGGATCGGCGCAGCCGTGGCCAAGCGTCTGGCCGACGACGGGTTGGCGGTGGCCGTTCTGGACCTCGACGCCGACGCATGCGCCGACACGGTCAAGGCCATCACGGATGCCGGCGGAAAGGCCATCGCGGTGGGCGCCGACGTCGCCGACGAGGCCTCGGTGAATGCTGCGGTGGAGAAGGTCGTCGCCGACCTCGGCAAGCCGACGGTCGTCGTCAACAACGCGGGCATCACCCGCGACAACCTGCTCTTCAAGATGACCGTCAACGACTGGGACGCCGTCATGGCCGTGCACCTGCGCGGCGCGTTCAATGTCACCAAGGCCGCCCAGAAGTACATGGTCGAGGCGGAGTGGGGGCGCATCGTCAACCTCTCGAGCACCTCCGCGCTCGGTAACCGCGGCCAGGTCAACTACTCGGCGGCGAAGGCCGGGATGCAGGGCTTCACCAAGACCCTCGCAATCGAGCTCGGTCGGTTCGGCGTGACCGCGAATGCCATCGCGCCCGGATTCATCGAGACCGAGATGACCGCCGCCACCGCCGAGCGCGTCGGCGTGCCGTTCGAGGACTTCAAGCGCGCAGCGGCGGGTCAGATCCCGGTCAACCGTGTCGGCGTGCCCGAGGATATCGCCCATACCGCGTCGTTCTTCATCAGCGAAGGTGCCGGCTTCGTGTCCGGGCAGGTCGTCTATGTGGCCGGTGGCCCGAAGGACTGATCACTTCCACACGTCCACTCGACTGCCAGACCTCGGTCGACGTCTGGCAGTCGGGTTGACGTCGAGTGGTCACCTGGCGTGAGTGCCCGCAGGCTGTGGCACAATCGTCAGCGCAGTGATCCGCCATGGTGTAATCGGCAACACTCCTGATTTTGGTTCAGGCATTCTAGGTTCGAGTCCTGGTGGCGGAGCTCATGAGTCGAGGCGCGGTCGCGCCCTCCGGCGCAGTCCTGGCGAGGCTCATCGCGCCGGACGCGCCAGCCCGAGATTGTCTCGCAGCGTGGTGCCCTCGTAGTCGGTGCGGTACACGCCCAACTCCTGCAGGACCGGCACCACCTCGTCGACGAACCGGTCGAGTCCGCCGGGCACGATGTGCGGCACCAGGATGAAACCGTCGGCGACGTCGGCCTGCACGAAGTCGTTGATCGTGTGCGCGATCGTCTCGGGGGAGCCGACGAACGACTGGCGGCCGGTGACCTCGATGATGAGCTCGCGCGTCGTCAGGTTCTTCGCCTCGGCCAGGTCGCGCCATTCGCGCGCGACGGCGACCGGGTCGCGGTGCATGCGCACGCTGGCGCGTCCCTTGGCGACGGTGTTCTCGCCCGGAACCGGATCCACCTGCGGCAGCGGACCGTCCGGGTCGTGATTGGAGAGATCGCGATTCCACAACTGCTCGAGGAACTTGATCGCCGTCTGCCCGCTGACCTGTTGCAGGCGCACCTCGTGGGCGAGTTCGGCCGCCTGCGCGTCGTCGTCGCCGACGACGAAGGTCGCTGCGGGCAGCACCAACAGTTCGTCGGGGCGCCGGCCATAGGAGTCGAGGCGCCGCTTGACGTCGGTGTAGAACGCCCGGCCGGCGTCGTAGGTGGCGTGCCGGGAGAAGATCGCGTCGGCGGTGGCGGCCGCAAACTCCCGGCCCTCGTCGGAGTCCCCGGCCTGGAAGATCACGGGCCGTCCCTGTGGCGGGCGAGGAGTCGGGAAGTGCCCGCGTATCTCGAACTGCGAACTGGTGAAGTCGAATTCACCAGCGTCGGGACGTGCGAGGAACTGACCGCTCGCGGCATCGGCGACGACGTCGTCGTCGCGCCACGAGTCCCAGAGGGTCGCGGCGGCGGTGAGGAATTCTTTGGCGCGTGCATACCGCTGGTCCTCGGGCAGGTAGCCGCCCCGGCGGAAGTTCTCGCCGGTGAACTCGTCCCACGAGGTCACCACGTTCCACGCCGCGCGTCCGGCGGACAGATGGTCGAGGGTGGCGAATTGTCGTGCGACGTCGACCGGTTCGTTGAAGGTCGAGTTGATGGTGCCGGTCAGACCGAGGTGGGTGGTCACCGCGGCCAGGGCGGACAGGACGGTGAAGGTGTCGGGTCGTCCGACCACGTCGAGGTCGTAGATCAACCCGTTCTGCTCACGGAGCCGCAATCCCTCGGCGAGGAAGAAGAAATCGAACTTCCCGCGCTCGGCGGTCTGTGCGAGATGGACGAACGAGTCGAACTCGATCTGACTGCCCGACTCGGGATCGCTCCACACCGTGGTGTTGTTGACCCCGGGGAAGTGTGCGGCGAGATGCACCTCTTTGGTCATGCGACGCCTGCCTTTCCGGTGGCGAAACGGTTGGCCGGCCGCGGCAGGCCGAGATGTCCCCGCAGCGTCAGCTCGGTGTACCTGTCACGGAATCGGTTGCGGTGCTGCAGTTCCGGTACGACCTCCCGGGTGATCGCGTGTAGGTCCTCGGACAGGGCGGCCGGGTGGAGTCGTATTCCGCTGATTCCCTCCACCCCTGCCCAGCGTTCGATCTCATCGGCGAGCCCGGTGGGGGTTCCGACGACGACAGCAGTGTCGGGAGTAAACGGTTCACCCGCCCATTCGTCGAGTTGCGCGCGGCGGTCCTCCGCCTCCGAGACGGTCGTGGCGAGTACGACGAACAGGTCGACGAACAGCAGCGCGGGGTCGGCGATCTCGCGTCCGGCGTCGGAGTGGGCGGTGCTCACCGCGTCCACCGCACGCACGGCGTCGTCGACGTCTCGAGGGCTGATGAACCCGAGATCGGCGCCGCGGCCGATCACCCGCAGGTCGGTGGGGTGTCCGCCGGTCGCCGCGATCAGGGGGCGGCCCTGGGGCGGTCGCGGCGTGATGGCGGGACCGCGTACCGAGAAGTGGTCCCCGGCGAAGTCGATGTAGTGCAGCTTGTCTCGGTCGATGAAGCGACCGGTCGCGACGTCGCGGATCTCGGCGTCGTCCTCCCAGGAATCCCAGAGCAACCCGAGCACGGTCGCGAAGTCGAGGGCCTCGGAGGCGAGGTCGGCGAGCACGGCCGGATCGTCGGGGAACCGTCGTCGCCCGAACAGCGCGGCCTCGTCCGGGTCCGCGGTCGTGCGCAACACGACCCCGGCCCGCCCGTTGCTCACGTAGTCGAGCGTCGCGATCGCCTTGGAGACGTGGAACGGCTCGGTGTGGGTGACCGTCGCCGTGGGGAGCAGTCCGATGGAACGGGTCGTGGGTGCGAGGCGGGAGGCCAGCAGGACCGAATCAAGTCCGCCACTCGCCCGGTCGGTCCCCGGATGGCCGCGGTGCAGGGCGAACGAGTCTGCGAGGGTGACGAAATCGAGCAGTCCCGCCTCCGCCTCGGCGATGAGTCGCTGCCAGTGAGCCGCAGTCGTCAGCTGGTGTGCCTCGGCTCCGGGCGCCCGCCACGAGCCCGGATGCGCTCCGGAACCGTCCAGCGTCACAGCGAGGTGCACGTGCTCGGCCATCGCGGCCTCCCTCAGTCGTGTCGGTCGATGTCTGTCCCTGACTCGAACGGCGGAGCACGGACGAGGGATTCCGGAGGTTGGTCATCGGATCGGGGTGGGCCAAACCCTTCCGACATTCCACCGACCACGGTTCGGTGGTCAGGATGAGGTGCGTTCGGCGTAGGGCTCGAGGCAATCGGGGAGCGACATGACGGAAATCGAACCGGAATCGATACCGCTGTCGGTGCTCGACCTCGCCCCCGTCACCGAGGGCAGTGACGCCGCCACCGCGGTGCGCCGCAGCGTCGAGCTTGCTCAGCGCGCCGAGCGCCTCGGTTACCGACGGTTCTGGCTGGCCGAGCATCACTTCGTAGCAGTGGCCAGTTCGTCGACGACCACACTCATCGGGCTGATCGCCGGTGCGACCGAGTCCATCCGCGTGGGGTCGGCGGCGGTCCAGAGCGGGCTACACACCCCGGTGTCGATCGTGGAGGCGTTCGGGACCATCGACGCGCTGTACCCCGGCCGGTTGGACCTGGGTCTGGGGCGCTCCGCTCAACGTCGCACCGAGCTGGCGACGGCCGACCGGCAATCCGCACCTCGCGAGCCCGCACCCCGACAGCCCGACGAGATCATCGACGGTCTGCTCATCCCGACGCCGTTCCCCGTCGAGTCGATACTGAATGCACCGCGGGTCGTCGCCGCGTTCGAGGCGTCGCAGTTCGACGGTGCGTCACCGCCGGACTTCGACGACGCCGTCGGCGACGTCCTCGCGCTTCTCTCAGGTGAGTTCGACCACCACGACGTCGAACTGACCGCGGTGCCCGGACGTGGTGCGGACGTGGCGGTCTGGATCTTCGGGAGCAGCAAGGGGCAGAGCGCTCAGACCGCAGGTGCGCGCGGGTTGCCGTTCGTCGCCAACTACCACGTCAGTCCGAGCACGGTCCTCGAGGCCGTCGAGGCATATCGCAGCGCGTTCCGTCCGTCGTCGGTCCTGGCCGAGCCCTACGTCGTCGTGTCCGCGGACGTCGTTGTCGCCGAGGATGAGCCGACCGCGCGTCATCGCGCGTCCACCTACGGACATTGGGTGCACGGCATCCGCAGCGGGGCCGGCGCGCAACCGTATCCCGATCCGGACACCGCGCGTCCCCTCGACGACGATGCGCGCGTCCTCGTCGACGATCGCGTGCGCACCCAGTTCGTCGGTGACCCCGAAACCGTCGTGGACGGGCTGCGGACGCTCGCTCGGGTGACCGGCGCCGACGAGTTACTGGTCACCAGCGTCACCCACGATTTCGACCATCGGCTGGCATCGCACGAATTGCTGGCTGCCGCATGGGGATTACGGGGGAGGTGACGTGACCGGTTTCGCGGCAGAGGGTTACGGGCGACGTACGGGTGTACGGGGGTCGATGAAGGCGCTGTTCGTCGGCATCGGACGCCGTGTCGACGTCGATCTCCTCGCCGCCGGCGCGGCTCTCCATCCCGAGGCGCCGCCGCTGGGTCTGCCGCTCGAGACAGCAAGAACGGCAGGGTCCGACAGTCGCTTGAGGTGACACCATGGGTTCTCGGCGTCGAGGGTCGGCGCCGACGAACCGATGAGGACGACCCCAATGCGTGAAACACCGGACGAACTCCGCGGACTCCAGACGCTCCTCGACGACTCCCTGTCTCGCTCGACGGACCATCTACGGTCGATCATCAGCAGCGAGAACACCGTCGATGCAGCACGATTGACCGAGATCCTGACCGGCATGCGGGTGCTGGCACTCTCGACGGTGACCGCGTCGGGGGAGCCGAGGATCAGCGCGGTCGACGGGCACTTCCTCCACGGTAAGTGGGTCTTCGGGACAGCGCGCACCGCGGCGAAGGCCCGACACCTCGCCGCCCGCCCGGCCGCCAGCGTCGCGCACATCCAGGGGGAGGAACTCGGGGTCTTCACGCACGGGACCGTCGAGATCCTGAATCCGCTGGACGGTCCTCGCGCAGATGACTGGCCCGAGCTGGTGGCGCACTTCAAGACGATCTACGGCGACGACGCCTTCGACTGGGACACCGAGGTCGTCTACTTCAGATTGCACCCGCACTGGATGACGGTGTTCGCACCGAACCAACCCCGTTGACTGTGCGTCGTAATCCGTCGACTGTGCGTCTCAATCCGTTGACTGTGCGTCGCGATTGATCGAGTGTGCGTTCGAGCCCTCCGCTGCGGGAGTGGATCAGGCTCGACTACCTCGGATCCGGTGGCGAGTCGACGGGATCGGCGCACAGTCGACGGGATTGGGCGCACGGTCGACGGTTCTGGGCGCACGGTCGACGGCATCTGGCGCACAGTCGACGGGATCGGACGCACGGTCGACGCTCAGTCCACCGGGACGATGAACCCCTCGTCCTTCAGCCAGTTGTAGGCGACGTCGGAGGGATCGGCGCCGTCGATGTCGATGAGCCCGTTGAGCTCCTGCATGAGCTCGTCGGTGAGCTTCGCCGACACCGGTGCCATGAGTTCGGCGATCTCCGGGTTGGCCTCGTTGACGCCGGTGCCCACCACGAGGCATCCGCTGTAGGGCAGGAAGAACTTCTTGTCGTCCTCCAGGACGACGAGGTCGAGGTTCTTGATGCGACCGTCCGTGGAGTAGACCATGCCGAAGTTGCAGGGTTCGCTTCGTGCGGTCGAGGTGTAGACCACGCCGGAATCCATGGTGGTCACGTTGCCCTTGGGCACTCCGCCGGGGGCGTCGAGCGGGATGTCGTAGGCCTGCAGCATGGGGATGAAACCGTCTGCACGTGAGAGGAACTCGTCGTTGATGCAGAAGGTGCGCTCGGACTCGGGCAGCTTGGCGATGTCGGACATCTTGGTGACGTTCAGCCGCTCGGCGGTGGGCGACGACGCGGCGAAGGCGTAGGTGTTGTTGAACGACGAGGGCGGCAGCCACTCGACACCGTTGGCGCGTTCGGCGTCGCGGACCCGTTCATACAGCTGCTGGGGGTCGGCGATGGTCTCCGTCTCACCGAGGTAGGTCTGCCACGCGGTGCCGGTGTACTCCCAGACGATGTCGGCGTCGCCGTTGAGAACCGCCTGTCGCGAGGACATCGAACCCGGCGCGTTGGTGAGATCATCCACGTCGGCTCCGGCGGCCGCCAGGTAGGTCGCGGTGATCTTGCCGAGCAGGACCTGTTCGGTGAAGTTCTTCGACGTGACCGCGACCGACGTCCCCTCGAGCGGACGTTCGCCGCCGGGTAGGGACGCGGGACGGAACGTTCCGGACGAACTGACCAACCCGCAGGCAGACAGGACCAGCACCAGGGCGGCCGACGAGGCGAGGATCGCCAGTACACGCGAGCGGGCCTTGTTCGACCGTGTCATCATGCGATCCCCCGGGGGGTGGCAGCGAGTTCTACGAGGCGACCGAGCCAGTCGATCGTCATGGCGAGCAGGGCGACCAGGATCGCGCCCGACACCAGCAGCTTCGGCAGGAACAGGGTGATCCCGGTGGTGATGAGCGTGCCCAGGCTGTTCGCGCCGATGAACGTGCTGAGGGTCGCGGTACCGACGAGGATGACCAAGGCGGTGCGCACACCGTTGAGGATGACCGGCACGGCCAGGGGGAGCTCGACCTGGACGAGGGTGCGAATGGCGGACAGGCCGATACCTCGAGAGGCCTCGACCGTCCGTTGATCGACCTGTCGCAGACCGACGATGGTGTTCTGCAGGATCGGGAGCACCGCGTAGACGACCAGACCGACGACGGCGGTGTTGAAACCGGTACCGAGCCAGAAGGTGAACAGCACCAGGAGCCCGATGGCCGGTGCCGCCTGTCCGATGTTGGCGATGTTGATCGCGATGGGGTTGAGCCATTTCAGCGACGGCCGGGTGAGCGCGATGCCCAGCGGAATCGCGATCAGGACGACGATCACCGTGGCGACCAGGGTGAGCTGGATGTGATCGAGAATGGTGGCACGCAGTGCGGGCCACGACATCGACGCGCTCTCGGTGCTGGTGAACGTGGTGTTCGCGTACCAGATGACGAAGCCGACACCGACGACCACGATCACCAGCGGTTCGAACCACACGTCGATGGGGATGCGGGCGAGCCGACGACGAAAACCGTTGGGGACCGATTCCGGTGCAGGTGCTTTCGCGGTTTCGGTGATCTGCGCCTCTTCGGCGATGAATCCCGTCACCGGTCGGCGCTCGTCTCGGGCGCCCCCACCGGCGCGGTGCCGGCGTCGGTGGCGTGCTCCAGACCGGGTTCGTCGTCGGCCGCGACGACCGGGGTCTCGACCGGAGCCGATCCGTCCGCGTGGTCCAGGTAGCCGACCTGATCGTCGTCGTCGCGTACGGTCGCGAGCTGTCCTCGGATGGCCTCCATCACCGACGCGATGTTCAGCGCTCCGACAACCGCGCCCCGACCATCGGTGACGAGGACGCCGCCCTGGCTGGTGGCGAGCATCGAGTCCAGAGCGTCGTTCAGCGTCGAGGACTTGGCGACGACGGGGAGTCGGGGGTCGAGGTAGTCGGAGATCTCCGGCTTGGCGCGGATCTCCTCGACCGACGGCCATGCGCGCGGGCGGTCGTGCTGATCGACCACGGCGACCCAGTCCTCGCCGGCCGCCTTCGCGCGGCTCACCACGGCGCCGGACGGTTCCCCGACGCGAGCGGTGATCACCTGCTTGATGTCGACGTCGCGGACGCGGGTGAGGGTGAGGTGGGCGAGTGTCGCACCCGAACCCACGAACTCCTCGACGAACGGACTCGCCGGGTTGGCCAGGATCTCCTCCGGGGGAGCGAACTGCTCGATGTGGCCGCCCTCGGAGAGGATCAGCACCTTGTCGCCGAGCTTGGTCGCTTCCTCGAAGTCGTGGGTGACGATGACGATGGTCTTGGCCAGCTCGTGCTGGATCGCGATCAGTTTGTCCTGCAGGCGGGCTCGGGTGATGGGGTCGACGGCGCCGAAGGGCTCGTCCATCAGCAGGACCGGCGGGTCCGCGGCGAGTGCGCGTGCCACGCCGACACGTTGCTGCTGACCGCCCGACATGTCCTTGGGGAGACGGTCGGCGAACGTTGCCGCGTCCAGACCGACGAGGTCGAGCAGATACTCGGTGCGCTCGTCGATGCGCTTCTTGTCCCACTTGAGGATTCGCGGGATCGCGCCGATGTTCTTGCTCACCGACCAGTGCGGGAACAGACCTCCGGACTGGATGACGTAGCCGATCGACTGGCGCAGCCTGTCCGGGTTCTCCGCGGTGACGTCGCGGCCGCCGATGAAAATGCGTCCCTCGGTGGGTTCGATGAGGCGGTTGATCATCTTGAGCGTCGTCGTCTTGCCACATCCGGACGGGCCGACGAAGGCTACGATGTCTCCGGCGTCGATCTCCAGGTCGAGTCGCGCGACGGCCGGCGTGGAGGTTCCGCGGTAGCGCTTCACCACACCGTCGAGCCGGATGGACTCGCCGGTGACGTTGCGGTTGTTGCCGTTCGGCGCGGACGTGGTGGCGGAGTCGGTCATGAGAGTCCCTTGGAGATGGTGAGGCGGCCGAGCAGAACCAGGAGAGCGTCGAAGACGAGGGCGATGATGACGATGAGAATCGTTCCGGCGAGCGCCATCTCGAGAGCGTTGGCGCCGCCGAGGCGGGACAGGCCGTTGAAGATCAGTGACCCCAGGCCGGGTCCGAGAACATAGGCGACGATCGCCGCGACTCCGACGATCATCTGGGTCGACACGCGGATACCGGTCAGGATCACCGGCCAGGCGATCGGCAACTCGACGGTGAGCAGGATTCGCCACCTCGAAAGTCCGATGCCGCGGGCGGATTCGATGACGGACGGCGGTACGGATCGCAAACCCACCACCGCATTGCCGATGACCGGCAGCGTGGCGAAGAAGGCGAGCATCAGAAACGACGGCGTCACACCGAGTCCGAAGGGCACGATCAACAGCGCCAGCAGGGCCAGCGACGGAATGGTCAGCGCCACACGGCTCGACGTCAGTGTCAGCGCACTCGCCAGCGGGAGTCGGTAGACGACGGCGGCGATGAGAATGGCCGCGGCCGTACCGACGAGCACCGTCTGGAACGACAGCGACGCGTGCTGATAGGTCAGAAAAGTGAGTGATCGTGCGTTCTCGCTGAGGTAATCCCACAATTGCACTGTCGGTGTCCCATCCCCGGTGTCTGGCTCGACATTACGCACGGATGAACGCGACTGCCGACATTTGGACCGATCCATTGTGACTTTCACGCGTCGTGGGTCGAACTCCGCTCGACGCGGTGCCATCCTGGACGGGTGAGTGAGAGTGCGCTGACCAGCTCGGAGGCCGGACCAGACGACGATCGGGTCCACCTGGCCGAGGCCGTGCGTTCCTGGACGCGGATCGTCGCCTGGTTGCTGAGCGTCGGCGGGGCCGTCGGCTTCGTCGCGGCGTTCGTGCTGACCGTGGAGCGATTCGAGCTGGCCGCCGACCCCGACTACGTGCCCTCCTGCAACTTCAATCCGGTGTTGAGCTGCGGTTCGGTGATGGCCGAGCCGCAGGCGGCGCTCTTCGGTTTCCCCAACCCGCTGCTCGGCATCGCCGGTTTCGCGGTCGCGATCACCACCGGGATGGCGCTGCTGGCCGGCGCCCGCCTCGCCGGGTGGTACTGGGCGGGGCTGCAGGTCGGGGTCACCGCGGCCATGGTGTTCATCGGATGGCTCGTCTACTCGAGCCTCTACTCGATCGGCGCGCTGTGTCCGTACTGCACGGTCGTGTGGGCGGTCACCCTGCCCATCTTCGTCATCGTCAGTGTGCGCAACGCCCACGCGAGTGGTCTCACCTCGCGCTCGCGCCTTGCGCTGGCTCTCGCACGCAACCACGCCCCGATTCTCGTAGCGGCTGTGGGGCTCGTGATCGTGCTGATCGCGGTGCGCTTCTGGTCGTACTGGTCGAGCCTGTACTGAACACCGGCTTCGCGGGACCGTTCGTGATCTGGGGCGTCTCGCCCTACGCTGGGCCCATGGCTATCGGGCGTCCATCGGAGGGTTCGGCCGAGGTGCAGCGTGCGCCCCGGGCACGGATGACGGGCGCGCAGCGACGGTTGCAGCTCATCGAAGTCGCTCGCGGATTGTTCGCCGAGCGGGGTTTCGAGGGCACGTCGATCGAGGAGATCGCACAGCGGGCCGGCGTCTCGAAGCCGATCGTGTACGAGCACTTCGGCGGCAAGGAAGGGTTGTACGCGGTCGTCGTCGACCGCGAGATGGAGACCCTGCTGGAGATGGTGACGTCGTCGCTGTCGAAGAACCGGTCGCTCTACCGCATCCAGCAGGTCGCGCTCGCTCTGCTGACGTACATGGAGGAGCGGACGGACGGCTTCCGCATCCTGGTCCGCGGTGACAGCACCGCCAGCACGGACGAGACAGCGACGTACTCGAGTCTTCTGAACGACGCGATCAGCCAGGTCGAGCACATTCTGGCCAACGACTTCGAACGACGCGGTTTCGATCCCGCTCTCGCCCCGCTCTATGCCCAGGCGCTCGTCGGGATGGTGTCGGTCACCGCGCAGTGGTGGCTCGACGTCCGTGAGCCGTCGAAGGAGGTCGTGGCGGCCCATCTGGTCAACCTGTGCTGGAACGGGCTCACGCGACTCGACCCCGATCCCGCACTCGTCGGGCCCGATTACGTGGAATCCCAGAGGCGTTCCAGGGCCGACGACGCCTGACCGGCCGAACATCGCATTCGACTGAGGCTTCGCATGGAGACCGTCGGCATCTACCTGGTCGTGATCTTCGGGTGCGGCTTCCTTGCGCGCGCGGTGCGCCTGCCGACCCTCGTCGGCTATCTCGCCGCCGGGTTCATCCTGCACGCACCGGGAATCGACGAATTACCGATCGTCGACACCATGGCCGAGCTGGGCGTGACGATCCTGCTGTTCACCATCGGGCTCAAGCTCGACGTGCGGATGCTGCTCCGGCGCGAGGTGGTCGTCACGACGGCGGTGAACCTCTTGGTCATCCTCGGTCTCACAATGGGTTTCCTGGGCATCCTGGGCGCCGTCGGGGTGCGGATGCTCGCCGGCGAGGGCTGGGAGACCCTGGCGCTATTGGGTTTTGCGCTGTCCTTCTCGAGCACGGTGTTCGTCGTCCAGGTGCTCGACGAGCGCTCGGAGTCGCATTCCCTCTACGGCCGGATCGCCATCGGTGTCCTCGTCCTCCAGGACATCGTCGCCGTCGTCTATCTGACTGCGATGCAGGGCGAACCGCCGAGCCCGTGGGCGCTCGCCCTCGTCCTGCTGATCCCCGGCGCGTGGATCGTCCGCCGGCTGTGGAACACCCTCGGTCACGGCGAGTTGCAGACGCTGTTCGGGATCGTCATGGCTCTCGTGCCCGGTTACTGGCTCTTCGAATCCGTCGGCGTGAAAGGCGATTTCGGCGCGATGGTCGTCGGCGTGCTGCTGGCTTCGCATCCACGCGCGGGGGAGTTGTCGCGCACGCTGTTCGGTTTGCGCGAGCTCCTCCTGGTGGGGTTCTTCGTGTCGATCGGTCTGCACGTCACACCCACGACCGAGACGGTCCTGCTCGGCCTGCTCCTGATCGTTCTCCTGCCGCTCGAGGGTGCGGTGTACACGCTCGTCCTCTCTCTGTTCGGCCTGCGTCGCCGGACGTCGATCCTGACCGGACTGGCGCTGGCCAACTTCTCGGAGTTCGGGCTGATCGTGATCGCCACCGGTGTGGGGGCGGGGATGATCGGCGAGGACTGGCTCGTGGTGACGTCGGTGGCAGTGGCGGGGAGCTTCGTGTTCTCCACGCTCGTCAATCGCCGCGGCTCCGGCCTGGTGACCCGGTTGTCGGCGTTCGTCCCGACCACCGCCGCCGCCCGTGCCCACCCCGACGACGCCCCGATCGTGCTGGCGCCTGCGCGCGTACTCGTCCTCGGTATGGGCCGCGTCGGGCACTCGGTGTACGAGCGGCTCGTCGATGAATACGGCCTCCCGGTGATCGGAGTGGAGAACGATCCGCTCAAGGCGAGCGAACTGGCCGAGCGGGGAGTCCGGGTGCTCGACGCCGACGCCACCGAGACCGACTTCTGGGACCGTGCGGTCGGCGTCGACGAACTCGAACTGCTCGTCCTCGCGATGCCCTTCCACGGTTCGAACCTGGTGGCGCTCGAACGGATCGAGGAACTCGGGGTCACCGGCACGATCGCCGTCGTCGCGCAGTACGACGACGAACGCGACGAACTGCTCCAGCGCGGGGCGGACGTTGCGTTCCACATCTACGAGGGCACCGGCGTCGGACTCGCCGACGCGGCGGCGGAGGCCGCCGGGCTGGAACGATGACAGCGCCGGGGCACCGGCGAACAGGTGTCGCGGGCCGTCAGCCGACTTCGCCGGGACCGTCGTCGCGCGTCCACAGATCCTTCTGCATGTAGACGCAGTCGATCCACTGGCCCTCCTTGTGACCGATGGCGCGCAGGCGACCCACCTCGTCGAACCCGAACCGCCGGTGCAGTGCGATCGATCCCTCGCCCCCGGTCGCGGCGATCACCGCGACGATCTGGCGGACGTTGTCCGGGTTCGCGCGATCGAGCAGGGCCGCCATCAGGGCCGTACCGATGCCGCGTCCCCCGAAACCGGGCCGCACGTAGATCGAGTCCTCGGTCGACAGGTCGTATGCGGGCATGGTCCGGAACGTCCCGAGGTAGGCGTACCCGACCACTCGCTCGACACCGTCGTCGACCGCGCGGGCGACCACGAACGGTCGGCCCGCTGCGGTGATCGCGGCGTGTTTGGCGTGCCACTGGGAGACCGACGGGACCCGGTAGTCGAAGGTCGCGACGGTGTTTTGCACATAGTGCGCATAGATGTCCGCAACGGCCGCGCAGTCGTCGATCGTCGCGTCTGTCACGCGGATCGGAGTCGTGGTTGGCTCGGCGGTGCGGTCGCTCATGCCGACGAGGGTAGGACAGCGACTGCCCGGTGGTGGGAACTCCCCCTGACCGGGCCGGAACGTGCGAATCGCCGCCCCATAGAATCGACGGAGTGTCGACGCCGTCTGCCCTGTCCGGTCTGGCCGCACTCGCGTGTGCGGACAAGTCCTTCCGTGAGGTGCATGCGCACCGGGACGAGCGCCGGTTGGACATCACCGCGCCCGACGCCGCGCGGCCCTTCCTCGTCTCGTGCCTGGTCACCGGTGCCGACGCCCCGCTCCTCGTCGTATCGGCCAACGGCCGTGAAGCCGACGATCTGACCGCAGAACTGGGCGAACTCCTCGACGACGCCGACGCCGTCGCACAGTTCCCGTCGTGGGAGACGCTGCCCCACGAGCGGCTCTCCCCGAGCGCGGACACCGTGGGCCAGCGGCTCGCGGTGTTGCACCGGCTCGCCGATCCCGGCAACAACCCGTTGCGTGTCGTCGTGACCACCGTTCGATCCCTCGTCCAGCCGATGGCCCCCGGACTCGGTGACGTCGCGACCGTGACCCTGCGCGAGGGCATCGAGGTGGACTTCGACGCGCTGCTGTCCCAACTCGTCGAGATGGCCTACGAGCGCGTCGACATGGTCGGCCGGCGCGGTGAGTTCGCCGTGCGCGGCGGCATTCTCGACGTGTTCCCGACCACCGCCGATCATCCGGTGCGAGTCGAGTTCTGGGGCGACGAGATCACCGAGATGCGCGCGTTCTCGGTCGCCGACCAGCGCAGCCAGCCCGAGGTCGAGACCGACGAGGTGCGAATCCACCCGGGCCGTGAACTGTTGCTGACCGAGAAGGTCCGTACACGCGCGGGCGATCTGGCGACCGACGCCGACGACCCGACCCTCACCGAGATGCTCGGCAAGCTCGCCGAGGGAATCCCGGTTGAGGGGATGGAGGCATTGATCCCGGCGCTCGTCGACGGTGACATGCAGTTGCTGACCGAGGTGTTCCCGGCCGGCACCCGGGTCCTGATCCTCGACCCGGAGAAGGTGCGGACCCGCGCCTCGGATCTGGCGAAGACGGGTGCGGAGTTCCTCGAGGCGTCGTGGACCGCGGCGGCGATGGGCGCTTCGGCGCCGATCGACGGACGATCCTCGGCGCGCCTCGGCATCGACCTGCAGGCCAGCGCGTACCGCCCACTCGACGAGGTGCGAAAGGCGACGCTCGCCGCCGGACGCCCCTGGTGGACCCTGAGTCCGCTCGCGACCGGCAGCGGGGACGAACTCGAACTCCAACTGGCGCCCGGTCCCGCACCGCGTGGTGACGAGAAGGAGATCGCGGCGACGTTCGCCCAGCTGCGGGCGCATGTGTCGGACGGCAAGACCGCGGCGATCGTGGTGGCGGGCAAGGGCACCGCGCAGCGTGTCGGGGAGCGTTTGTCCGACGCCGAGGTGCCCCATCTGATCGCCGAGCCCGGGCACCGTCCGCAGCCCGGCGAGGTGACCGTGTTCTGCGCGCCGCTGCGCGCGGGGATCGTCTGTCCCGACGCCGGACTCGTCGTGGTGGCCGAGGCCGACCTCACCGGTACGCGGGTCGCGAACGTCCGCGATGGTCGGCGGCTCCCAGCCAAGCGGCGCAACCAGGTCGATCCGCTCGCCCTGGCCGCCGGAGACCTCGTGGTGCACGACCAGCACGGCATCGGCAAGTTCGTCGAGATGATCGAGCGGACCGTCTCCGGTGCCCGGCGGGAGTACCTCGTTCTGGAGTACGCGTCGAGCAAGCGCGGTCAGCCGGCCGACCGGCTGTATGTCCCGATGGACGCACTCGACCAGCTCTCGCGCTATGTCGGCGGCGAGCAGCCGTCGCTGTCCAAACTCGGCGGTTCGGACTGGCAGAACACGAAGCGCAAGGCGCGCAAGGCCGTTCGCGAGATCGCCGGCGAACTCGTGCAGCTCTACGCCGCCCGTCACGCCGCGCCGGGACACGCATTCGGCCCCGACACGCCGTGGCAGCAGGAGATGGAAGACGCGTTCGACTTCACCGAGACCGTGGATCAGCTCACGGTCATCGCCGAGGTCAAGTCCGACATGGAACGCGCGGTCCCGATGGACCGTGTGGTGGTGGGTGACGTCGGCTACGGCAAGACCGAGATCGCGGTCCGTGCGGCGTTCAAGGCCGTGCAAGACGGCAAGCAGGTCGCCGTCCTCGTCCCGACCACAATTCTGGCGCAACAACATCTGCAGACCTTCACCGAGCGCATGAGCGGTTTCCCGGTGCGGGTGCGCGGACTGTCGAGGTTCACCGACGCCAAGGAATCCCGCGAGATCATCCAGGCGATGTCGAAGGGCGAGGTCGATGTCGTCATCGGGACGCACCGCCTCCTGCAGACCGGGATCATCTGGAAGGACCTCGGACTCGTCATCGTCGACGAGGAGCAGCGCTTCGGCGTCGAGCACAAGGAGCACATCAAGTCGCTGCGCACCCACGTCGACGTGCTGACGATGTCGGCGACCCCGATCCCACGCACACTCGAGATGTCGATGGCCGGTATCCGGGAGATGTCGACGATCCTCACCCCGCCCGAGGAGCGGCATCCGGTCCTGACCTACGTCGGCGCCTACGCGCCCAAGCAGGTCGCCGCCGCCATCCGTCGCGAATTGCTGCGTGACGGCCAGGTGTTCTACGTACACAACCGCGTCTCGACGATCGACAAGACGGCCCGGGACATCGCCGCGATGGTTCCGGAGGCGAGAGTCGTTGTCGCACATGGACAGATGGGTGAGGATCAGCTCGAGCGCACGGTC
This sequence comes from Gordonia sp. NPDC058843, assembly GCF_042743165.1. Classification (NCBI taxonomy): domain Bacteria; kingdom Bacillati; phylum Actinomycetota; class Actinomycetes; order Mycobacteriales; family Gordoniaceae; genus Gordonia; species Gordonia sp. NPDC058843. Next base: position 36,801 of record NZ_JBHYNC010000015.1, on the reverse strand, counting down.
TCGGGCTTCTGGAATCGCGAATACGACGTGTTGGTCTGTACGACGATCATCGAGACAGGCCTGGACATCTCGAACGCCAATACGTTGATCGTGGACCGCGCCGAGAATCTCGGTCTCTCGCAACTCCATCAGTTGCGCGGTCGCGTCGGTCGCAGCCGCGAACGTGGATACGCCTACCTGCTCTACAGCCCCGACCGGCCGCTGACCGAGACCGCCTACGACCGGCTCGCGACGATCGCGCAGAACAACGAGCTCGGCGCGGGCATGGCGGTCGCGCTGAAGGATCTCGAACTGCGCGGAGCCGGAAACGTCCTGGGCGCCGAGCAGTCCGGACATGTGGCGGGCGTCGGGTTCGACCTCTACGTCCGCCTGGTGGGCGAGGCGGTGGAGGCGTATCGCGCTGCCGCGGACGGGAAACCGGTCGAATCGCGGGAGACGGGCGAGGTACGCATCGACCTGCCCGTCGATGCCCACATCCCGGTCGAATACGTCGACTCCGACCGCCTGCGCCTCGAGGCATACCGCAAGCTCGCGTCGGCAACCGACGACGCTGCAGTCGATTCGGTCCTTGCCGAACTCAACGACCGGTACGGTCCGCCTCCGGTCGAGACCACACGCCTCGCGTTCATCGCCCGGCTGCGGTTGCGCTGCCGGGAGCGGGGGATCACCGAGGTCGGCCTCGCCGGCCAGGGGATGAAGATCTCGCCGGTGACCCTCCTCGACAGCGAGCAGGTGCGACTGCGTCGTCTCTACTCGTCGGCCACCTACCGCGCGACCACATCGGTGATCACACTGCCGATCCCGCGCACCGGAGGTGTCGGTTCGGCGCGTCTGCGTGACGACGAGCTGATCGACTACCTGACGACGTTCCTCACCCAGCTCAGGCCGGAGCCGCTCGAATGACAGTGGTGTTGCTGGATCCGGCGCGGCCGGACCTGATCCCCATCCGCGCACGCGGTTGTCTCGCCGGACCGGTCCAGGTCACCGAGGACGTACCCGCGTCGATGCTGTGGGAGTTCGACTCGGCCGAGCCGGTTTTCGACGATTCGACTGCCGATCCCGGCTCTGTGCTCGTCAGCACCGATCCCGACCATCCCCTCGTTCGCGCACGGGTCGAACGCGGCGAGGAGGTCATCGCCACGCAAACCGTCGCGGGAACAGCGCTTCTCGAGTCCGTGGCGCTGATGGACACGTTGCGCCGGAACGGGCCATGGGAGAGCACCCAGACGCACCACTCGCTGCGACGCTACCTGCTCGAAGAGGTGTACGAGCTCCTCGACGCCATCGAGGCAGGGGATCCCGTCGAGCTCCGCGAAGAGCTCGGAGACCTCTTGCTGCAGGTGCTGTTCCACGCGCGCATTGCTGCCGACGATCCGGACGCGCCGTTCGACATCGACGATGTCGCCCGTAGTTTCACCGAGAAGGTGACCGGTCGTACCCCTGGCGTTCTCTCCGGCGCCCACTCGGATCTCGAGACACAGATCCGGGAGTGGGAGGAGCGCAAAGCGGCCGAGAAGCGGCGTGGCTCGGTGCTCGATGGCGTGGCGACCACCCAGCCCGCACTCGCCCTTCTGCAGAAGGTGCTCGAACGTCTCACTGCCGCACGGTTTCCCGTCGACACCATCCCGGCGGAAACACTCACCGTGACGGTCACCGCCGGCGACGACAGTGTCGAGGCGCAGGCGCGCGACCGTGCGCTCGCGTTGATGTCCGACGTGCGGGCGGCGGAGAAGCGCGCGGCCGAGCTGGGTGTGACCCTCGACTCGCCCGAGGCGTGGGCGGCGGTGTTGGACGGGGACCCGGCCTGACCGAGAGTGGTCGACCTCATGGCGATCTCGTGCACAGTCGACGAAATCTGCTGCACAGTCGACGAAATCTGCTGCACGGTCGACGAGGACCCCCAGGTCAGACCTCGAGCGTGGCCAGCTGCTCGGTGAACTCCGCTTCGTCGATCCGGGTGCTGCGCCCGTCCGCGACGAGGACCTCGCCCCCGACCATCACCGTGTCGACGATCGACCTCGACCCGGTGGTGAGCAGCGACGCGCCGGGATCCCGCACCGGGAGCGTGGCGTAGTCGCGGTCGAAGCGCAGCAGCGTCAGGTCCGCGGGCCCACCGACCGTCACGCCGCCGACGACCGGCGGTAGGCCGAGGGCGGAGTTTGCTCCACCGCAGGCGATGTCGAGCATCTCGGCGAAGCCGAGGAGATCGGCACGGCGATGAACGGCGCGCTGCAGATAGGCGGCCGTACGCAGCGTCGCGAACATGTCCTGGGTGTCGTTGCTGGCGGCGCCGTCGACACCCAAGCCGACGGCGACCCCACGTCCCAGCATCGCCGGTATCGGGGCCACCCCGCTGCCGAGACGCATGTTCGACAACGGGTTGTGCGACACCGCCACGCCCCGGGCCGCCAATACGCGCTGACCGGGGTCGTCGAGTTCCACGCAATGGACGGCGAGGACCCGATCCCACAGGAAGTCATTGCGGTCGAGATGATCGACGGCTCCGAAGCCGCTGTTTTGCAGACACATCTGCTCGTCGGTACCGGTCTCGAGGAGATGGATCGACACCGGCAGGCCGCGTTCCTGGGCGAATTCGCGGATCGTCCGCATCCCGGTTTCGGTGACCGACCGCGGATTGGGTACCGCCAGCGCCATCGAGATCCGCGACCCGGTGACCTCGTTCCGGAGATGGTCGACGTGCTCGAGTACGTCACCGAGCGGTTGCATCAGCCGCGGCTCGAACCCCCACTTGCGGGTCGGATCGGGCCGGTCCGCTACGCCGCGGCCGAGAATTGCGCGAATTCCGGTGTCGTGCAGTGCCCGGACGACGGCATCATGTACTTCCCCGGACGGGTGGGGCCACATGTGTTCGACGACGGTGGTCGTACCGCTGCGTAGCAGTTCGAGGCACGCCGACACCGCGGCGAGATAGGCGCGCTCGGGTGTGATCGCCACCGACTCCTCGCCCACGGCCAACAGCCATTCGAGCAGCGGAGTGCATTCGGCGATACCGCGCATCAGCGATTGCTGAAGGTGGGTGTGGGTGTTGACGAAGCCGGGGATGACGTATCCGCTCGTGTTGCCGGTGGGTCGGGCGGTCGGCTCGATCGATGTCACGATTCCGTCGACGACGTGGATGTCGCAGCGTGGTCGCCATCCGCCCGCGGTGTAGACCGTGACATCACCGAAGGCCGCGACATCACCGAAGGCGGCGTCACCACCGAAGGCCGCGACACCACCGGAAGCCGGGGCCGCCGCTGTGACGGCGGCCCCGGACGAGTTCGTCGTCGTCATTTCGCGAAGTTCGCGGCGATGCGCTGGGCGAGATAGTCCGCGGCGGTGATCGGCGGGTAGGTGCCGCCGGCGCTTTCGATCAGCACGTCCGAATTCGCCTGTGCGAAGTAGGCGAGCGTGTAGCGCGGACCGGTGTACTCACCCCGCCGGGGAGCCCGGACCCGGTGGAAGTTCGACGGCAGCTTGTCGTCGGACCAGCGCATCAGCATGTCGCCGATGTTGCAGGTGATGGCGTCGTCGGACGGCTCGACCGACGTCCAGGCCTGGCCGTCGGCTTCCGCACCCGGCAGGACCTGGAGACCTCCCTGACCGGACCGCTGAAACAGCAGGGTCAGAGCGTCGAAGTCGGTGTGTGCACCTGCGCGCCAGGCATTCTCGGTGTCGATCAACTCGTCGGGGAAGGCGTAGTAGTGCAGTAGCCGTAGCGTGCTCTGGTAGGTGTCCGACGACGGGTCGTGCGCCTGCGTGAAGAAGTCCTTCGCAAGACCGAGGCGGTCGGCGAAGCAGCTGAGCAGGGTCATGGCCAGCGACCAGCACCGGTGCTCGAAATCCTCGATGGTGGCGCGGAATCCGGCCAGCTCGCTCTCGCTCGGCCACAGGCCGTCCATGCGCGGCCGGGTGAACTGATAGGACTCCTTCTGGTCGGGGGTTCCGATCGACGGGCGGACCTGGGTGCGGTACTCCCAGCCGGCGTTCTGCCCCTTCTTGAGCGCATATTGTTCCTTGACCGCACGGGGGAGTGCGAAGAACCGCGCGGACATGTCGAACGCGTGGTCCACCGCGGCCAGGTCGATACCGTGGTCCACGACCTGGAAGAAGCCGATGTCGGTTGCGGCCGACCAGAGTTGGTCGGCGATCTCGTCGCGGCGATTGTCCAGGTCGGCCAGGCTGATCCGGCGGATCTCGCGGGCGGTGGTCTCGGTGCCCAGCCCGCCCATGCGACGTTCGCGGTCGAGTTCGGCCATGTCGGCCAGATCGGTCGGTGAGTGTAGTGGGGTGGTCTCGGTCATCGTGGTCCTCACTTGATCGTTGATGATGCTGACGCGGCAGGTCAGCGAATCTGCTCGCTGATGAACTGGGTCGTGAACAACTGGTCGGCGGGCAGGGACGGCGGGAGGTCGGCGCCGCCCGCGTTCAGGATCGGCACCAGGTCGTCGAACACGTTCTGCGCCTTGACCATGTCGTAGCTGCCGTAGACACCGTCGGCGCCCGGGGCGATGACCGCGCGGTCCTTGAGCAGCCCCGCCGAGTACGCCGCCTCACCGGCCGAATAGGGCGTGAAGGAGACGTCCTGGGAGACCCAGTCGACGATGGTGGCGTTGACGGCGTCGGGCGCGGCCACGTAGTCCTTGCCGGTCTGCTGGATCATCGGGACCAGCTTCTCCAGGCACGGCGACATCTCCGCGACGTCGTCGGCGCGTACCGAGACGTTCGACGCGTACACGTCGTATCCGGCGTCTTTCACCATGGCGTAGGCGACCGGCTTGTTCCACGACGGGGTTTCGTTCTCGTAGGTGTAGGGCTCGGAGTTGGCGAATCCCTGCTGGGTGATGGTCGGATCGCCGACGAAGCGGGCCGGGGCGCCGTCGTAGCTGGTGTCGAGCTGACTCTGGTCGAGGAGGCCTTTCGCAACCAGCCACTGGGGGAATATCTGATCCTTGGAGACCACCACGCTGGCGTCGGACCTGCCGATGTCGGCGATCGTCTTCACGTCTGGGTGAGACGCCGGGTCCCACATGATGATCGAGGGGTTGTACTGCAGCAACGGTGTGACGCCGACGACGCGTTGGTCTGTGGCCGCGGAGATCATCTGGTCGCCGTGTACGAGACCGAGGTGGATGGAGTCGTCGGAGTACATCGCGGAGGGGACCGACTGGAACCCGATCGCGGGACCGCCGGCGCGCAACGTGATGTCCACGCCGGTGTCCATGCCGTCGTAGGCAAGGGGCCCGGAGACCGACTTGTTGTCGGTGTCGACGGTGTACCCGGGGCCGAGCAGCCCGATGACGCCGGCCATGTCCGACTGTGGCTGCCACTGCAGTTGGACCACGACGTTGTCGGGGCAGGCGCCGGCGAGGGAGGATTCGGCGGGCGCCGACGGGAGGGTGGACGCCGCGGTGTCGTCGGACCCGGAGCTCGAGCATCCGGCGAGAACCGCCGCGCAGATGGTCGCCGCGGCGGCCGCGGTCAGGCGCGAGAGGCGGATACGGGACGGTGGGTGAGGGGTCATGGGGGCCTCCTGGACTCGATGTCGGTCGTTCGCGACTCGTTCGCGATCTACATGCGAAAGCTAGATGGCGATCCGCGATCGCGCCAGCCGGTCTCGGAGTCGGTACCGGACCGTCCTCCGTAGTAAAAATGGTGCTTTGAACTGTACTTATGACAATCTGAACATCTTCCGCCGGCACTGAAGTCCGGTTGCTGGTGACCTACTGTTTACACGCGGTCATCGGTTCGCAATACATGTAATCAATGATCGCTTGCGAGCACAGGCGGCCTGATTACATGTAGGAATCGAACGATGGGAAAGCCGATGAATCTCTACGACACGGTGAGGGACGTGGATGCGCGTCATCTCACCAAGGATGTCGTCGCCTCGGTTTCCGGAGTGACGAAGCTCTTCGACTCCGGGACACGCGCGCTGGACCGGGCGGACCTCGACGTGCGGGGCGGCGATTTCGTGGCCGTCGTCGGACCGTCGGGATGCGGCAAGTCGACCCTGCTGCGGATGGTTGCGGGGCTCGAGAAGCCCACGGAGGGAAGCGTGGCGCTCGCCACGGAGTCGGTCGGGTTCATCTTCCAGGAACCCACCCTCCTCGCCTGGCGCACCGTGCGGGGCAACGTCGAACTCTGCGCCGAGATCGCACGACTGCCGCGTGGCGAACGCAGGCGCCGGGCGCAGGCCGCGATCGACGCGGTCAGGCTCACCGGGTTCGAGTCGCAACTGCCGCGCATGCTGTCCGGTGGCATGAAGATGCGCGCGTCGCTCGCCCGTGCGCTGACCTCTGAGCCCGAATTGTTGCTTCTCGACGAACCTTTCGGTGCGCTCGACGAGATGACCCGGCTCGACATGCAGTCGGAGTTGCAGCGGCTCTACGCCGATCGTCGATTCACCGCGATGTTCATCACGCACTCGGTGTCGGAGGCGGTCTTCCTCGCCAACCGGGTGATCGTCATGTCGGCGCGCCCCGGACGGATCGTCGCCGACATCGGCATCGAGTTCGCCCACCCCCGACACCCAGATCTGCGCTACGACAACCGCTTCACCGATCACGTCGCCGAGATCTCCGAGACCCTCCGAGGTGCACGATGACCACTGCCGCCCGATCGCATCCCGCCGTCGGTGTGGAACGCGGACCGGTCTCGCCGTCGGAGCCTGCCGGGGGGTCGGCAACGCCGTCTCACATGGGCGCCGCGCGCCGTGTCGCGGCAGCCGCGCTCCGATACGGAGCTCCGCCGGTTCTGTCGCTCGCCGTCGGGATCGCCGGCTGGTACGCGGTCACCTACCTGATCCTCAGTCCCGCACGGCGATTCCTGCTCCCGCCCCCACACGTCGTGCTGATCGAATCGCTGCTGGACCCGACTCACGTGGGTCCCATGCTCGACGCGCTCTGGGTCACCGCCAAGGTGTGCTTCGTCGGATTCGTGTTCGCCGCGTTCATCGGGGTGGCCATCGGTGTGCTGATGAGCCGAGGGTCCTTCCTCGAACGCGCGATCTATCCCTGGGCGGTTGTGCTCCAGGTGATCCCGGTGCTCGCGATCGTCCCGTTGATCGGTCTGTGGTTCGGTTACGGAATGGTCGCCCGCACCATCGTGTGCGTGATCATCGCCATCTTCCCGATCATCGCCAACACGCACTTCGGTCTCGTCTCGGTGGACAAGTCCTCACGGGAGTTGTTCACGCTGTCCAAGGCGACGCCAATCCAACGCCTGCTGATGCTCGAGTTCCCGTCGGCGCTCCCGTCGATGATGACCGGCTTCCGGACCGCATCGGGGCTCGTCGTGGTCGGCGCCATCATCGGGGACATGTTCTTCGCCAAGGGCGAACCCGGCATCGGCACGCTACTCGACATCTATCGCGCTCGTCTGCAGTCCGATGACCTGATCGCCGCAATTGTCCTGGCATCGGTGTTCGGCATCCTCGTCTTCGGCATCTTCAGCATCCTCAACGCCGCCGTCAACCGTCGCCGCTGACGAGCCACGACTCCCGACGCCCCCGCCCCGAACCCGCCCTGGAGGATCAATGTTCACCGTTCCCACGATCGACATCTCGCCCTACCTCGACCCGCAGAGCCCGGCCGCGGAACGGAACCGGGTGGCTCACGCCCTCGATGACGCCTGCGGCGGAGTCGGTTTCGTCCAGATCGTCGGCCATGGGATCGCGCCCGGCGTCATCGACGGACTGACCGCGGCACTCGACGAATTCTATGAGCTGCCACTCGAGGTGAAGAAGCGATACACCCGGCCCGGTCAGAACCGCGGGTACAGCCCCCCGAAGAGTGAGTCGCTGAGCATGAGTCTCGGTGTGGCCGCGGCGAATCAGATGAACGACTTCTACGAGGCGTTCACCATCGGCTCGGAGCGCTCGTGGTTCCCGGAGCTGGACCTGCCGGAATCGAGTTATCTGCCGAACACCTGGCCGGATGCCGCCCCGGGCTTTCGTACGGCCGTCACGGCGTGGTTCGACGCCGCGCGCGATCTGTCCCGCGTTCTGTTGACCGCGTTCACCGATGCGCTGGACCTGCCTCGCGGCTTCTTCGACACGATGACCGACCATTCCATCGACGCGCTCAAGCTGAACAACTACACCCTGCCCGAGGGTGAGATCGAGCTCGCCGGGGAACTGACCGGGATGGGCGCGCACACCGACTTCGGCATTCTCACCGTGTTGTGGGCGGACCAGGTGCCCGGACTCCAGGTGCTCGACCACGAAGGACGGTGGCACGACGTGGCACCCGCCGACGGCGCACTTCTGGTCAATCTGGGAGATGCGATGGCGCGGTGGACGAATGACCGGTGGCGCTCGACCGTGCACCGCGTCGATCCACCGGTCGTCGACGGCCGGATCCTGCGGCGTCGGTCGGCGGCGTTCTTCTTCGACGGCAATGCCGATGCCGTCATCGAGACGCTGCCCGGGTGTGCGCGGACCGATCATCCGGGGTATCCGCCGATCACCGTCGCCGAGAACATCGATGCGAAGCTGGCCGGCATGAAGAGCGGCGTCGCACCTGCCGGTGCCGATCGCGAGGCGCGGCGCGTGATGGCCGCGGGATGAGGTCGTCGGGACAGGGGCCTTCTACGCTGGGACGGTCATGACTGGAAACGGAGACGACGGCGCCCTGCTGATGCAGTCGGTCCTGCGCCGGATACGAGACGAGATCTTCGACGGCACGCTCGAACCCGGCGCGTCGCTGTCGGTTCCAGGTCTGGCCGCTCGACTGGACGTGTCACGCAGCCCCGTGCGCGAAGCGGTCCAGCAACTCGTCATGGATGGGCTGGCCGTCTACACGCCGCGCGTCGGGGCGAAGGTCGCGGTTCTCGACGACGCGATGCTGCGGCACGTCTTCGAAGTCCGCGAGGTTCTCGATGGACTCGCCGCCCGGCAGGCGACCGTCCGGGTGACCCGCGCCCAGCTGGCGGAGTTGGCGGAACGGGTCCGCGAGCAGGAGCGACTGTTGGAGACCGAGCCCGATCACCGGCGTGACGCCGAACTCGATCTCGACTTCCACACCGCGGTCCGATCGCTGTCGGGCAATGCGCCGCTGTGTGATGCCCTGCTCAAGCTCGACATCCAGTCGCACCTGTATCGGTCCGACATGTGGTCGCACGAGGACAACCGCCGGCACGCCGTGACCGAGCACCGCAGGATCGTCGCGGCTCTGGACGTCGGTGATGTCGACGAAGCGGACCGGGCGGCGCGAGCCCACGCCGCCGGCGTGCTCGTGCGCCTGCTCCGTACCTGACCTGTGCAGGGCCGTCGAACGGTCCGCAGCCGGACTTTCGCGCACGATGATTTGATCTCGTCCGGCGGTGCGGTGACCGGATAGTGCGCATCCGCGCACCAGGTCGCTCCCGAGAAGTGAATCGTCTGAGTCATCATGGGTGGATGGTCACTCCTCTCGACACCGCGCGCCGTGACAACGTGATCCTGGTGCATTGGCACGATCTCGGTCGCCATCTGCGGTGTTACGGCGCCGACGGCGTCGAGAGTCCGGTTCTCGACGACCTCGCGGCCTCCGGCATCCGGTTCGCCGACGCACATGCAACGGCGCCCCTGTGCTCGCCCGCCCGCGGTTCCCTGTTCACCGGACGCTATCCGCACGGCAACGGGCTCGTCGGTCTCGCCCATCACGGCTTCGAGTACCACCCGGACGTGCAGACCCTGCCGGCGCTGCTCACCAATGCGGGGTACCGCTCCGCGCTGTTCGGGATGCAGCACGAGAGCGCCGACCCCGGTCGGCTCGGGTTCGACTCGGTGGACGTGTCGGACTCGCGATGCGACTACGTGGTGGAGCAGTCACAGGACTGGCTGCGGCGCCATGCGGGTGACGACCGGCCGTTCTTCCTGACCGCAGGCTTCTTCGAGACGCACCGTCCCTACCCCGCCGACGAGTACAAGCCGGCGGACACCAGCAGCATCGCGGTACCCGGCTTCCTCCCGGACACCGAGGACGTGCGCGACGATCTGGCCGGTCTGCACGGATCGATCACGAAGGCCGACGCCGCCGTGGGCCGGCTTCTCGACACCGTCGCCGAACTCGGTCTCGATGACTCCACCTGGATCGTGTTCGTCACCGACCACGGGCTGGCGTTTCCGCGCGCCAAGTCGACGTTGTACGCCGAGGGCACCGGCGTCGCGTTGATCATCCGGCCGCCGTCACGGCGGGGCATCGCGCCCGCGGTCTACGACGACCTGTTCTCCGGGGTCGACCTCACCCCGACGCTGCTGGAACTGGTGGGTCTGGACATCCCGGACGCGGTGGACGGCGACTCGCACGCCGCGGCGCTCGTCGAGCCGGACGGCGCGACCGTGCGGAGCGAGGTGTTCACCGAGAAGACCTATCACGATGCATTCGACCCGATCCGTGCCGTGCGCACCAAGGGGTTCAGCTACATCGAGAACTACGCGGCACGCCCGGCGCTGCTGCTCCCACTCGACATCGCCGACAGCTTGTCCGCGCGATCGCTGGATCAGCAAGAGGTGCAACGGGACCGACCTCGCGTCGAACTCTACGATCTCCGTTCCGATCCGTATGAGCGCAACAATGTCGCCGACGACCCGTCCTACACCGCAGTGCGTTCGGAGCTCGCGCGCGCGCTCGGCGACTGGCGGGTGCGGACCCGCGACGAGCTGCCCGACGAGGCCACGGGGACGGCGATCGCCCAGGCCTTCATGGACGCTTTCCACGCCAAGGCGGCGCAGGTCGCGGCCGAGGAAGAGGCGTTGCCGTCGCGGCGTCCGCTGGGTGCTCGGCGCGAGCTGGCCGGCGAGATCACCTCGGGCGAACGGTGAGGGGATCGGTCGCGAAACCGTCATCTCGGACACTGCGCGCCCGTCGCGCTCACAGTGCAGGCCCGGTGTCAATGGTTTCGACCGCGGTGCGCGTAAAAGGCCAGCTTGCGGAGGGTTTCGGGCTCGCTAGACTCATCGTTCATGTCAGTGACGTCCTCATCGGGACCGGCAAACTATCTGGTGTGCGCGAGCCAGCGCAGCGGCAGCACGCTGCTGGTGGAGTCGCTCGCCACCACCGGCGTCGCCGGCCGCCCGGAGGAGTTCTTCCAGTACCTGCCCGACTCGTCCCGGGCCCCGCAGCCGCGTGAGTGGTTCGCCGGTGTCGCCGATCCCGGCATCCTCGACCTCCTCGATCCACTCGAGCCGGGCGAGGTCGACACCCGCGACGCAGGCACGTGGCGTTCCGATGTCCTGGTCGCGGGACGTACCGCGAACGGTGTCTGGGGCGGCAAGCTCATGTGGAACCAGACGCCGCTGCTGATCTCCCGTAGCCGCGTCGCCTCGGGTGCGTTGCGCGGCGCGCTCCGGTGGCTGTTCGACGGAGTCGATCCGCTCTATGTTCACGTCTATCGCGATGACGTTGTGCCGCAGGCGGTGTCGATGTGGCGTGCGGTGCAGACCCGCGTGTGGCGGCACGACGGTTCCGATGCCGACGGACACGACGACGCGGTGTACCACGCAGGCGGTATCGCGCATCTCGCCGGCATCCTCATCGATCAGGAACGACAATGGCGCAACTGGTTTGCCGCCGAGGGGATCGAACCGCTCGACATCGAGTTCCGGGACCTGGTCGACGATCCGACCAAAGCGACGGCGCGGGTTCTGGAGAAGATCGGTCAGGACCCGGGGCTGGCGCCCCCGCCACCGCTGAAACCACAGTCCAATTCGCGGTCCAAGGAGTGGGCCCGACGCTATCGAGACGACGCCGAACGAAACGGATATCCACTGTGACCGCTGTAGACGAGAGTTCGCTCGATCAGGCGACGGCCGGCCGGGGTCGGCCCGGCGGTGCCGGCGACTTCGACCATGTGACCGCCATCCGGGTGTTGGAGGCCGAAGCGGTGCACATCATCCGCGAGGTGGTCGCCGAACTCGAACACCCGGTGCTGCTGTTCTCCGGCGGCAAGGACTCGATCGTCCTGCTTCGGCTGGCCGAGAAGGCATTTCGGCCCGCGCCGTTGCCTTTCCCGATCATGCACGTCGACACCGGGCACAATTTCGACGAGGTGATCGAGTTCCGGGACCGTCGAGTCGCGCCGACCGCCGAGAACCCGGAGGGCATCGAACTCATCGTCGCCTCGGTGCAGGAGTCCATCGACTCCGGACGTGTCGCCGAGTCGACCGATCCATCGGGCTCGCGGAACCGCTTGCAGACCCGCACTCTCCTCGACGCTCTCGAGGAGGGTGGATTCGACGCCGCGTTCGGCGGTGCCCGCCGCGACGAGGAGCGCGCCCGCGCCAAGGAGCGGATCTTCAGCTTCCGCGACGAGTTCGGTCAGTGGGATCCCCGAGCGCAGCGACCCGAGCCGTGGTCGCTGTACAACGGGCGGATCCGTCGGGGGGAGTCGGTGCGCGTCTTCCCGCTCTCGAACTGGACCGAGACCGACATCTGGCGCTACATCGAACTCGAGGGCCTCGAACTCCCGTCGATCTACTTCGCCGCCGAACGGGAGGTGTTCGACCGGGACGGCATCCTGCTCTCGGTCTCGGAGCATTCCCGGCCCCGCGAGGGTGACGAGGTGCGAACCGAGTGGGTGCGCTACCGCACGGTCGGCGATCTGACCATCACCGGCGCCGTCCGGTCGCGGGCGACCACCATCCCCGAGATCATCGCCGAGATCAGCGAATCCACCGTCTCCGAACGCGGTGAGACCCGGGCCGATGACCGCACGTCGAGTGCCGCCATGGAAGACCGCAAGCGCGAAGGGTATTTCTGATGACTCTCACCTCTCCGCAGCCGGTCATCGCCGGTGACGACGAGACCGGTACGACTGCACGGCAATTCCTGCGCATCGCGACCGCGGGCAGCGTCGACGACGGGAAGTCGACGCTGATCGGCCGCATCCTGCACGACACGGGCAGTCTGCCGACCGATCACCTCGCGGCGGTCACCGACGGCGACGGTGACGTCGATCTCGCGGCGCTCTCCGACGGCCTGCGCGCAGAACGCGAGCAGGGCATCACGATCGACGTGGCGTACCGCTTCTTCTCCACGCCCACCCGCAGTTACGTGCTCGCCGACACGCCCGGGCACGAGCGGTACACCCGCAACATGTTCACCGGCGCGTCCAATGCGCACGTCGCCGTCCTGCTCGTCGATGCCCGGCACGGTCTGCTGCGGCAGACCCGGCGTCATGCGCGGATCGCCACGCTCGTCGGTGTGCCGCATGTGATCGCCGCGGTCAACAAGATCGATCTCGTCGACTTCTCCGAGCACCGGTTCGACGAGATCCGCGCCGATCTCGCCGAACTCGCGGTGCAACTGGGGATCGGCGAGATCCAGGCGATCCCGGTGGCGGCCAAGCACGGGGACAACGTCGTCCACCGGTCGTCGAACACCCCGTGGTATTCGGGCGCGACGCTGCTGGAGTACCTCGAGGACGTCGAGCTGCACGCGCCGGCTCCGGTGACCGAGGAACTGCGCCTGCCGATCCAGTGGGTGTCGCGTCCGAGTGAGTCGAGCCGGGGCGAGTCGAATCGCCGTACGTACACCGGCCGACTCGCGTCGGGGACCCTGCGGGTCGGTGACGAGATCGTCGTGTTGCCGTCGGGCAGTCGGTCGACCGTCACCGCGCTGGACACCCTCGATCCCACGAGAGATGTTGCGGTGGCGCCGTTGTCGGTGGGAATCCAGATCGACGACGACATCGACATCGGGCGCGGCGACGTCATCGTCAGCGGTGCGCAGGGAGCGCACCTGCCGGTCCTCGCGCGCGAGATCGACGCGCACGTGTGCTGGCTGTCGAACTCGCCGCTGCGGGCCGGCGACCGCGTCGCCCTCAAACACGGTCCGTCGACGGTACGCGCCACCGTGCAGTCCCTGGAGCGGCGTCTCGACCCGGACACCCTGATCGAGCACGTCGCGCCCGGTGAACTCGTGCTCAACGACATCGGGACCGTCACGCTGCGGACGTCCTCGGTGGTGCCGGCAGATCCCTACGCGAGCAACCGCGACACCGGTGCGTTCATCCTCATCGACGAGGCCTCCAACGACACGGTCGGTGCGGGGACGATCCTCGAGCCGCGAGAAGTCATCCCGGGCAAGGCAACCCGCAACGACATCAAGTGGCATCCGAGTTCGCTCGCGCGAGCCGAGCGGTGGGCGCACACCGAACAGCGGGGCGCGACCGTGTGGCTCACCGGTCTGCCGGCGTCGGGCAAGTCCACGGTCGCCGTCGCCCTCGAACGTGCCGTCGTCAGCCGCGGCCGCGTGGCCTACCTCCTCGACGGCGACAACATCCGGCACGGGATCTCCGACGACCTCGGCTTCTCGGCCGGTGACCGTGCGGAGAACATCCGGCGGGTCGGGCACGTCGCACGACTCTTCGCCGACGCGGGGGTCATCGCGATCGCCTCGATGGTCTCGCCGTTGCGTTCGGATCGGGAGATCGCCCGCGAACTCCACCGTGCCGCCGATCTCGACTTCATCGAGGTCCACGTGTCGACGCCGGTGACCGAGTGCGAACGCCGCGACCCCAAGGGGCTCTACGAACGTGCCCGTCGCGGCGAACTGCGCGGGCTGACCGGCATCGACGCGCCCTACGAGAGTCCCGAGAACCCCGATCTGCGATTCGACACCACGGGTGCCGACATCGATCGGTTGGCGTCGCTGATCCTCGGTGCCCTCATGGATCGCGGCATCATGACGGGGTGAGTTGCTGCCATCCTCAGGGCCCCACCCGCGACGAGACGGGCGGGTCGTCGCCGCCGGCCGTGCAGGCCGGCAGCGGCGGGTCCGGACCGCACCTCGTCCCGACCGTGGACGTCCCCGCCGGGTTCTTCGCCATGGGCGACGCCTTCGACGAGGGGTATCGCACCGACGGCGAGACGCCGGTGCACGACGTCGAGCTCAGTGCGTTCTCGATCGATGCCACCGCGGTGACCAACGCCGCATTCGCGTCGTTCGTGGCGGCAACCGGCCACCGGACCGACGCCGAGACCTTCGGCGGGTCCGCGGTCTTCCACTCCTACGCGACTGCGCCCGGCGAACCGGTACCGGGCACGCCGTGGTGGCTCGCCGTCGACGGTGCGTCGTGGCATCGCCCGGCCGGACCCGGCAGCAGCATCGACGACCTCGCCGACCACCCCGTCGTGCACGTCAGCCACCGCGATGCCCAGGCCTACTGCGCCTGGGCCGGACGCGTCCTGCCCACCGAGGCGCAGTGGGAGTACGCGGCCAGGGGCGGGTTACGCGGGGCGCGGTATCCGTGGGGCGACGAGCAGCCGACTCGAGACGACCCGCGGTGCAACATCTTCCGCGGCGAGTTCCCCGACGGCCCGACCGCCCGGGTCGGCACCATCCCCGCGCGGTCCTTCGAACCCAACGGTCACGGCCTGTACCAATGCGCCGGAAACGTCTGGGAATGGTGCGGCGACTCGTTCAGCGCTCGCTACTACCGCGTGTCCGACCGCACCGACCCGACGGGGCCGGCACGGGGGAGCGCACGCGTGCTCCGCGGCGGTAGCCACCTGTGTCATGACTCGTACTGCCATCGGTATCGGGTCGCCGCGAGATCGCACAACACGCCGGAGTCGACAGCGAGCAACATCGGATTCCGGACCGTGGGTCCCCAGGTCGGCTGACGGCCCGTCGGGTGCGCCCGCTCGCTTCGCTCCCGACGCCTGCTGAGATCGGGCCCGCTCGCTTCGCTCCCGGCGCCTGTTGAGATCGGGCCCGCTCGCTTCGCTCCCGGCGCCCGGGAACCGAACTCCACCGTGGTCAGTTGAGTCAACAGATTGTGTGTTGATTTTCGGGACACCTCATCGGCTGTGCGATCGTGGTTCCCTCGGGCGGAGTCCGCCCGACAACCATCTCCGGATCCGAGACGGGAGTAGGGCAGGAATGCGTGTGGAGGGCCGGGACCCGGTGCGTCGGGAATCGAGGCGACCGAACTCGTGGAAGAACGGCCTCGTGGCCTCGGCGGTGGCGATCGCGTCGTCGGCGTTGCTCGCGGGTTGCCTCGATCTACCGTCGCTGACCAGGCCGGATATCCCCGAGGGCATCCCGCCCGGGGCGGGTGTGCCCCAGCCCTACATCGACATCAACGCACCCGGACGGACCGCGGACAAGATGCACGATTGGGCCGTGCCCATCGCGGAGACCACCGGCATCCCCATCGTCTCGCTCCAGGCGTACGGCAACGCCGCCGAGATCCAGCGTCAGCAGCACCCCGAGTGCGGCCTGAACTGGACCACGCTGGCCGGGATCGCCGGCGTCGAGAGCAAGCACGGCCAGTACCGAGGGTCGGAAGTGGCCGACAACGGCGACGTCAGCCCGCCCATCCGCGGCGTCAAACTCGACGGCACCCGCGGGAACATGGAGATCCTCGACACCGACGGCGGTGAACTCGACGGCGACGCCACCCACGATCGCGCGATGGGACCGTTCCAGTTCATCCCCGAGACGTGGAAGCGCTTCGGCGTCGATGCGAATGGGGACGGCGTGCCCGATCCCGACAACATCGACGATGCCGCCCTCTCGGCGGCCCGCTACCTGTGTGTCTCCTCCGGCAACGACATGACGACGCCGGAGGGATGGGAGAAGGCTGTCCGGACCTACAACAACTCGATGGCCTACGTCCTCGACGTGCGCGATCACTCCAACGCCTACTCCATCAACGTCCGCTTCTGACCATCGCCGTCGACGACCGCACCGGTTGCGTCGACCTTGTCACGTGCGGCTTCAGCGCAGACACTAGGCTCTTGCGTATCGGCCGGCACCAGAACCGGCCGTCGTCGGCGTAGGCGGCCCCGTCGGAGGACACACCTCCTGGGATTTCGCCGACGAACTCGTCCACCGAGATTGGGGTGCAACCGTGGCAATCATCGAGCAGGTAGGTGCGCGTGAGATTCTCGATTCGCGGGGCAACCCGACGGTCGAGGTCGAGGTCGTCCTGGACGACGGCACCTTCACCCGTGCCGCCGTGCCGTCCGGTGCGTCGACCGGCGAACACGAGGCCGTCGAGCTGCGCGACGGTGGCGAACGGTACCTGGGCAAGGGCGTCACCAAGGCCGTCGAGGGCGTCCTCGGAGATCTGGCTCCGGCCGTGATCGGTATCGAGGCCGAAGAACAGCGTCTCGTCGACCAGGCTCTGCTCGACTGCGACGGCACCCCCGACAAGAGCCGCATCGGTGCGAACGCGCTGCTCGGTGTCTCACTCGCGGTCGCCAAGGGCGCCGCCGAATCCGCCGGCCTGCCGCTGTTCCGCTACATCGGCGGCCCCAACGCCCACATCCTGCCGGTGCCGATGATGAACATCATCAACGGTGGCGAGCACGCCGACAACGGCATCGACTTCCAGGAATTCATGATCGCCCCGGTGGGCGCGCCGACCTTCAAGGAGGCGCTGCGCTGCGGCGCCGAGGTCTACCACGCGCTGAAGTCCGTGCTGCACAAGCAGGGCCTCAACACCGCGCTCGGCGACGAGGGCGGTTTCGCCCCGGATCTGCCCAACACCGAGGCCGCGATCGCGGTCATCGGCGAGGCGGTCGGCAAGGCCGGCTACAACTTCGGTCGTGACGTCGTCATCGCACTCGACGCCGCGTCGACCGAGTTCTTCTCCAACGGGGTCTACAAGCTCGAGGGCAAGGACTTCGGCGCCGACGAGATGGTGTCGTTCTACGAGAAGCTCATCACCGACTTCCCGATCGTCTCGATCGAGGACGGCCTCGCCGAGGACGACTGGGACGGCTGGGCCAAGCTGACCGAGTCGATCGGCGACCGGGTGCAGCTCGTCGGCGATGACCTGTTCGTGACCAACCCCGAACGGCTCGAAGAGGGGATCTCCAAGGGCATCGCGAACGCGCTGCTGGTGAAGGTCAACCAGATCGGCACGCTGACCGAGACCCTCGATGCCGTGGCACTCGCCCACAACAACGGCTACAAGACGATGATGAGCCACCGGTCGGGTGAGACCGAGGACACCACCATCGCCGACCTCGCCGTCGCCTGCAGCTGTGGGCAGATCAAGACCGGCGCCCCGGCCCGCTCGGAGCGCGTTGCCAAGTACAACCAGCTGCTGCGCATCGAGGAAGGGCTCGGCGACGCGGCACGGTACGCGGGCGACCTCGCCTTCCCGCGTTTCTCGTTTGGTTCGTGATTAGCTGTCCGCATGGCTTCGCAGCGACGTCACCGCGGTGACGGGCGTCAGCGTGGGCGCGATCGTCGGCTAGACGCGCGCTCACGCGAACGCGCCCGTCGCACGCGGCGGCACGCTCGGCCCGCGACGCCCGAACCCGTGGTCGAGGCGGGCGAGCAGGGCCTTCCCGCCCACACCACGTCGCCGGTCGCCGACGATGCGTCGGTTCCCGGTGTCCGTCGTGCAGGGCGGGAGCGTGCGCCACGGAACCGGCGCAGTCCCGTCCGCGCCGGACTCGGAGCCCGTCTGCGCGGCTTCGAGATGACGCCCGCGAGCCTCGCGACGCTGGTGATCACCGTCGTGGTGGTGTGCGTGGTGGCACTGACCCTCGCAATGCCACTGCGGACGTACTTCAGTCAGCGTTCGGAGTTCCGGCAGCTGACCGCGTCCAACGAGCAGCTGCAACGCGAGGTCGCGGACTATCAGCAGAAGGTCAACGAGCAGAACGATCCCGCCTACATCGAGGCCCAGGCGCGGACGCGTCTGCAGTTCGTCAAACCAGGAGAGATCCCGCTCGTGATGTTGTTCCCCGCCGACGAGGCGCGGCGTGAGGCCGCCGAACGTGCCGAAGAGCGTGCCCGCGCGCCGTGGTACGGAAATCTCTGGGACACCTTGTCGACCCCGCCCGGCGTGCAGTGAGCCCCTCGGCGTGAGCACCTCCGACAACAGCGTCACCGCGGCGGATCTCGCGACGGTGGCCGCCCAGCTGGGGCGCGAACCGCGTGGGGTCCTCGAGATCAGCTACCGCACGCCCGACGGCAGACCCGCGGTCGTCAAGACCGCACCCCGACTGCCCGACGGTACCCCGTTTCCGACGCTCTACTACCTGACCGACCCGCGCCTGACCGCCGAGGCCAGCCGCCAGGAGTCGGCCGGCGTCATGAAGGAGATGACCGCGCGCCTGCACGACGACACCGCGCTCGCCGCGGCGTATCGGCGCGCGCACGAGGACTATCTCGCCGAACGCGATGCGATCGAACCGCTCGGTACCGATTTCACCGGTGGGGGCATGCCGGACCGGGTGAAATGCCTTCACGTCCTCATCGCACACTCCCTGGCCAAGGGGCCCGGACTCAATCCGCTCGGCGACGAGGCGGTGGCGCTCGCGGCCGCGAACGGCTTGCGCGGCACCGCGATCCCGGAGGACTGGCCCGCTCCGTCCACGCCGTCGCAGGCAGCGGGGAACGACGAGTGAGCATCGTCGGAGCCGTGGACTGCGGCACCAACTCGATCCGTCTGCTCGTGGCCAAGCCGGGCCCGAACGGGCGTCTGACCGACCTCCATCGTGAGATGCGCGTCGTCCGACTGGGTTATGGCGTCGACGCGACCGGCATGTTCGCCGCGGAATCGATCGAGCGAACTCGAGTCGCGCTGAGCGACTACGTCGACACGATGGAATCGCTCGGTGTCGAGCGGGTGCGGATGGTCGCGACGTCGGCCACGCGCGACGCGTCCAACCGCGACGAGTTCTTCGCGATGACCGCCGATCTGCTCGGCTGCGTGTCCGCGGGCGCGATCGCCGAGGTCATCACCGGCGATGAGGAGGCGCGACTGTCGTTCCGGGGAGCCGTCGGCGAACTGGATTCGGCGGACGGGCCGTTCGTGGTAACCGACCTCGGCGGCGGTTCGACGGAGGTCGTCCTCGGTGATGCCGACGGCGTCACCGCGGCGTACTCGGCCGACATCGGATGCGTCCGCCTGACCGAGCGAGCGCTGCCGTCGGACCCGCCGACACCGGCGGAACTGGCCGCGGCCACCGAGTTCGCACGCGCACGTCTGGGAGAGGCCTTCGCGGCGGTGCCGGTGGAGTCGGCGCGCACGTGGGTCGGGGTCGCCGGCACGATGACGACCCTCGCCGCGCTCGGCGCCGGCCTCCCCGAATATGACCCGGACAGGATTCACCTGTCGTCGATCTCGCTCCCCGAGCTCGACCGGGTCTGCCGGAACCTGATCGGTATGACCCGCGCCGACCGCGCGGCACTCGGCCCCATGCACCCCGGCCGCGTCGACGTGATCGGCGGGGGATCACTGGTCACTCTGGAGCTCGCGCGAATCCTTTCCGAGCGGGCCGGCATCACCGAACTCATCGTGAGCGAGCACGACATCCTCGACGGGATCGCGTTGGGAATCCTCGACTGAACCTCCCGTGGCCCGGTTATCATGCGACACATGGCATATAACCTGCGTTGCCCCTGCGGTGAGTCCATCACGGCTCTCGAGTCCGACTTCGTGCCGGCGGTTCAGGCACATCTTGCGGCCGAGCACCCCGGCCGTGATTACACCGAGACAGAGATCATGATGATGGCCATGACCGTCCCCGACCGCGCGGTGAAGTCCGACGGCTGACCTCCCGCACGCCCAGCACGAACGGAGCTGCCCACCACCCCGCGGGGTGGTGGGCAGCTCCGTCGGTGAGTGCGGCGCTAGACGGCGGCCGGGTCGCGAAGTGAGATGTTGTTGCACGCCTCGCACACCGATTCCGGGATGACGCCGCGACGCTGCAGGAATCCGAAGATCGTGCAGCCCAGGCAGAAGCCGAAGACGGACTCGAGGGTCGCAGCCGCGATCAGCACGCCCGTGGTGATCTGAGCGGCGAGCCCATAACCGAGAAGGCTGAGCACGAACGCGGTTCCGCTGACTACGAGGCCGATGGTCTGGGCGAACCTCTTGGGCGGCCCGGGGACCAGCTTCTCCTTGCGAATGACCTTGGGCACGAGGAAACGGACGGAGAGCTGTCCGAACGGGGACAGGGTGGGTCCCGACGCCACGCGGAGGACGAACCCGAGTGCCAGGAGCCCATAGAGCACGGGAGTGTCCACCGCGACCGCGATGATCGCGAGAGCTACGACGAGCCCCGCGGTGCTGCGGGCGGCGTAGTCGTTCACCGGGTTCGGAAACGTGAGTACAGAGCGCACCGTCATCGGGCGACAACCTCCGGAGAGCAGGGACAACCGCCGACCAAGGTACGTGCGGTGGTGCTGTCGGGCAACGTTTGCGCCCAGGGTGATCCGATCGGCGCCGGTCAGGACCCGGCGGTCGGGTCCATTCGGGGCTCCGACGCCGCGATGGTCCGCGGATCGTCGACGTCCGGCTCGTCCTTGTCGGTCTCGCCGCCGTCGGAGGCGAGTTCGGCCTCTCGGGAGACCTCACCTTCCTGGTCGATTCCGGCCTGTTCGCCGACGTCGATGCGGTCGGGCAGTTCGTCCATCTCCACTCCGGTCACCTCTCTCGCTTGTTCGGATTCGGCATACGGATCCGTTGGGTCGAACTCGGTGGACGCGTCCGCGAATTCGGCGTCGATGATGGCCACTGAGCCGTCCGATCCGGCGTCGGCCTTGGCCCGCCGGGCGGCCTCCCGCATCTCGAACCCGTCGGTCACGATCTCGCCGATCTCGCGGGTCACACCCGCGACGGCTCCGGTGATGATCGTCGCGATCCGGCCGACGTGCGTCGCCGTGGACTCGATCAATTCCTGGAACAGATCCTTGTTGCGTTCGATGCTGTCGACCATCGTTGCGGGAATCCCCCTGCGTTGGTTGCGGCTGTGCCGGTTGCGGCTGGAACCCCGACCGGTGTGCCCCGAGACGACCCCCGGGGCACACCGGTCAAACGGCGTCAGGCGACCGACGCGGGCTTCTCGCGTTCGACGATCACCGTCAGATCGTCGTCGTCGCGGGTCATCCAGTTGGGCAGGGACAGCTTGGCGATCTTCTTCCAGGTCGACGCGAGCTGGTGGCTGAAGGAGCCGGTGTTGTACGGCAGTCCGTACCGTTCGCAGATCTCGCGGACCTCCGCCGACATCTCGGGATAGCGGCTGGCGGGGATGTCGGGGAAGAGGTGGTGCTCGATCTGATGGGACAGGTTGCCGCTCATGATGTGGAACAGCGGGCTACCGGTGATGTTCGCCGAACCGAGCATCTGCCGCAGGTACCACTGGCCCCGCGTCTCGTTCTGGCACTCTTCGGACGTGAATGTCTGGGCGCCGGTGGGGAAGTGGCCGCAGAAGATGATCGAGTAGGTCCACACGTTGCGCACGAGGTTGGCGGTCGCGTTGCCGACCAGGGTGGGCACGAACAGCGGTCCCGTGAGCGCGGGGAACACCACGTAGTCCTTGAGCACCTGACGACCGGCCTTGCGCCACATGCCTTTCACGAGGCCCTTGATGTCGCTCCACTTGCGCTTGCCGGTGATCACGTTCTCGGCCTCGAGGTCGTGCAGCATGACCCCCCACTCGAACAGCAGCATCAGCGCGGTCGCGTAGCCGAGGTTCCCCAGGTAGTAGGGATTCCACTTCTGGTCGCGCGCCATGCGCAGGATGCCGTACCCGATGTCGCGGTCCTCACCGAGGATGTTGGTGAAGGTGTGATGCAGGTAGTTGTGGCTGTGCCGCCACTGGTCGGCCGGACACACGGTGTCCCACTCGAATTCACGGGAGTTGTAGGTGTCCTCACGCATCCAGTCGTACTGACCGTGCATGACGTTGTGGCCGATCTCCATGTTGTCGAGGATCTTCGACACCGACAGGGCGCCGACCGCGGCGATCCACGCGGGCGGGAAGAACCCGAGGTACATGAGTGCGCGACCGCCGATCTCGAAGCCGCGCTGGGCGCGGATCACCGAGTAGAGGTAGTCGCGGTCCTTCTGGCCGAGGTCGGCGACGATCCGCGCGCGCAGGGCGTCGAGGTCCCGCCCGAGTGATTCGACCTGTTCGTAGGACATGACGACGGTGTTGGGATCGTCGGCGACCTTCTGGTCGGCGCCCACGCGATGCAGCGCGGGCAGGTTGTCGGAGATCGAGGGCTCGACGTCGCGGGTGATGTCGATGGTCATGGCAATGCCTCCTTCTCGGAGAGGAGATGTGGCTGGGAATGGATGGTCTCGCCGGTGTCAGCTCGCCGACATCAGATCTCGATGTCGACCGAGCCGACCGGCGCGTTGATGCACAACTGGATCTGGGTGTCGGTCTCGTCGTCGATCTCGCCCGTCAGGACGTTGCGGGTGCAGCCCGACTTCTTCGTCGCGGTGCAGGAGAAGCAGATGCCCATCCGGCACCCGGATTCGGGCGTGAGTCCGACGGCCTCGGCCTGGTCGAGGATGGGGCGGCCGTCGTTGGCCGCTGACGACCCCGACTTCGAGAACGTGACCTCGCCTTCGACGGAGTCCGGGTCGATCGCCGGTGCGGCCGGGGCGAAGGCCTCGCTGTGCAGCGGCTGCGTGATGGCGAGGTCGGCATGGACACGGGCGACCTCGTCCATCAGCGCAGCCGGTCCACAGACGAACACGTCGGCGTCGGACAGTCCCGGGATTCCGTCGAGGTGAGTGGCGCCGAAGTGGCCGTCGGCCTCGTCGCGCGTGTGGTGCAGTCGCAGGTCGAACCGGGGATGTGCGGCCGCGAGCTCTCGCAGTTCGTCCCGGTAGGCGACGTCGGACGGGGTCCGCGCGTAGTGCACGAACGTGATCGGTCCGGCGTACTGTCGGGAGACAAGTGTTCTGGCCATTGAGAGTACAGGTGTAATCCCACTGCCGCCGCTGATGAAGACCGCCGACGTGGGGTCGGTCTCCGGCAGTACGAACTCGCCACCGGCCGCGGACAGGCCCACGACGTCGCCGGCACGGGCGTGCTCACGCAGATGCGTGGACACCAGGCCGTCGTCGTGAGCGGTGATCGTCAGTTCGATCTCGCCGTCCGGGCCTGCGGCGGCATTGGCCGGTGAGAAACAGCGGGTGTGCCGGACGCCGTCGACGACGACCTTGAGCTGCACGAACTGGCCGGCTTCGTGGCCCCGCCACTGGCGGGTCGGGCGGATGGTGAGGCGGACGGTGCGAGCGGTGGGACGCTCGACGCGGATGATCTCGCCACGCAGGTCGCGCCAGGTCATCATCGGGTCGAGCAGTTCGAGATAGCGGTCGACCGGATGCGGCGACAGTGCCGCTTCGACGATCGAACCGACCAGACGGCTCCACCGGCCGGTTGTGGCGTCGGCGTCTGCGCGGGTCTGGTCCTGGGGTGTGCGGATGCTCATGGGATGGGCTCCGTTCGGTCCGTTTCGGTGTACATGTGTACACCGGCAAGTGTGACACGGCGCGATGGGTCGTCGTCAAGCGTTCGTCGTTGTGACTGCCGTCACGACCTCGCTCGGCCTGTTCGCGTCGCTCCTTCACGCGCCGCATAGACTCGGGTGCGTGACACGCACGCGAGAGTCGGGCCGCCGTGATGCTCAGACGCGTGCGGATAGAAAGAATCAGACCCGGCAGGCTCTGCTGGACACCACGCGGTCACTCGTCGGTGAACGCAGCTTCGGCAGCATCAGCCTCCGCGAGGTCGCGCGGGGTGCCGGGATCGTGCCGACGGCCTTCTATCGCCATTTCGCGTCGATGGAAGATCTCGGGGTCACCGTCGTCGAGGACTCGATGCGCGTCCTGCGGCGGGCGCTGCGGGACGGGCGGCGGGACCTGGCGGCGCGCGATGCCCTGCCGACAGCGCAGAACTCGCTGGCCATCCTGCTGCGACACGTCCGCGAGAACGAATCGCAATTCCGGTTCCTGGTGCGAGAGCAGCGCGGCGGCATCGCCGAGATCCGTCGCGCGATCGACACCGAACTCCGGCTGTTCTCCAAGGAACTCGCGATCGACCTCGCCCGCATCCCCGACCTGGCACGGTGGCAACCCGACGACCTCGAGCTCGCAGCGGAACTGATCGTCATCATCATGCTCACCGCGGTGGCCGATCTGCTCGACGGGGAGTATCGCGGACGTGGGGCCGAACAGGAGATCGTCGAGCGCACCGAGCGGCAGCTCGTGATGGTCTTCCTCGGCATGGGTCAGTGGCGCCCGTCGTCCGACTGACCTGCGGGGATCGGTCGCGTAGCGCCCGGAGCCGACGGTTGTCGATTTGCCCTCAGTGCGATTTCAACTGTGGTCCGGCGTCGTGATGGTGCCCGACACTGGGCCGAGACACCGTGCCGGCCCGCTCGCCCGAACAAAGAGTCGTGGCGGTGTCGTGCTCGTCTCGTGCCGTCCCGACCGAAAGGTGCCCTCGCGGTGTCTCTGCATTTCCACTGGTTCCTGCCCACCTACGGCGACTCGCGCAATCTGATCGCGGGCGGACACGGCAGCCAGATGACGGGAGACCGGCCGGCGGATCTGAGGTACCTCAAGCAGCTTGCCGGCGCCGCCGAGGCCAACGGCTTCGAGGCGGTCCTGACCCCGGCGGGTCTCTGGTGCGAGGACGCGTGGCTGACCACCGCCGCGCTGATCGACGCGACCGAGAGCCTCAAATTCCTCGTCGCGTTCCGCCCGGGGCTCATCTCGCCGACGCTGGCGGCGCAGATGTCCGCGACGTTCCAGTGGCATTCGCAGGGCCGTCTCCTTGTCAACGTCGTGACCGGCGGCGAGTCGAGTGAGCAGCGCGCCTTCGGCGACTTCCTGGCGAAGAACGCGCGGTACGAGCGCTGCGACGAGTACCTCGAGATCATCCGCAGGCTGTGGACCGAGGAGGAGCCGGTCGACGTGGTGGGGAAGTACCTGCGTGTCGAGGGCGCCCAGCTCGGACGCCGTCCGGACCCGACTCCCGAGATCTTCTTCGGTGGATCGTCGCCTGCCGCCGGTGACGTCGCTGCCAAGCATGCCGACACCTACCTCACCTGGGGTGAGCGTCCGGACGCAGTTGCCGAGAAGATCGCCTGGGTCAACGGCCTCGCCGCTGCACAGGGACGGGAACTCGCACACGGCATCCGCTTCCACGTGATCGCGCGTGAGACCTCCGAGCAGGCGTGGGCCGAGGCAGCCCGTCTGCTCGACGCGCTCGACCCGGCGCAGGTCGCCGCCGCGCAACAGAACCTGGCGCGCTCGGAGTCCGAGGGTCAGCGCCGCATGTCCGAACTCCACGGGCGGGGAACCGGTTTCGCCGATCACAACGATCCGCGCTCGCTGGAGATCCACCCCGGTGTGTGGGCCGGCGTCGGACTGGTCCGCGGCGGTGCAGGCACCGCGCTGGTCGGATCGTACGACGAGGTGGCCGCGCTCATCGCCGAGTACGCCGCGCTCGGGCTCGACCACTTCATCCTGTCGGGCTACCCGCACCTCGAGGAGGCCTACCACTTCGGCGACGGAGTCCGGCCCGCTCTCGCTCGGCTCGGACTGCTCGACCCGGCGTCGGCCGGCCCGGCCGAAGCCGTGCGCACCGCATTCCTGCCCCGCCTGCAGGCCGCATCGTCCTGAACGACAACCTTTCTCGTCCTCACCACGTCCCTTCTCGCCACGTAACCGACACCTCGCGGAGGTAACCCATGTCCACCGAATCCATCGCGGATCAGATCAAGTTCGCGTACTGGGTGCCCAATGTCAGCGGCGGCCTGGTCACCAGCACCATCGAACAGCGAACCAGCTGGGACTACGACTACAACGTCAAACTCGCGCAGACCGCCGAGAACAACGGGTTCGAGTACGCGCTGTCGCAGGTGCGATACGAGGCGAGCTACGGAGCCGAATTCCAACATGAGTCCACCAGTTTCAGCCTCGCGCTCCTTCTCGCCACCCAGCGACTGAAGGTGATCGCGGCGGTGCATCCGGGACTCTGGCATCCGGCCGTCCTGGCCAAGCTCGGTGCGACCGCCGACCATCTGTCCAAGGGCCGCTTCGCGATCAATGTCGTCAGCGGCTGGTTCAAGGACGAGTTCACCCATCTCGGCGAGCCGTGGCTCGAGCACGACGAGCGGTACCGGCGCAGCGGTGAATTCCTCGAGGTGATCCGCAAGATCTGGACCGAGGACGAGGTCGACTACCGCGGTGACTTCTACCGGATCCACGACTTCACGCTGAAGCCCAAACCGCTCAACACCCCTGAGCGCCCGAACCCGGAGTTGTTCCAGGGCGGGAACTCGTCGGCCGCCCGCAACAACGGCGGACGCTACGCCGACTGGTACTTCTCCAACGGCAAGGACTTCGACGGCGTCACCGAACAACTCGACGATCTCCGCGCCGTCGCCCGAGCCCACGAGCGTGAGGTGAAGTTCGGGCTCAACGGTTTCATCATCGCGCGCGACACCGAGAAGGAGGCCCGCGACACCCTGCGCGAGATCGTCGAGAAGGCGAATCGTCCTGCGGTCGAGGGATTCCGGGACGCCGTTCAGCAGGCCGGGAATTCCACCGGTGACAAGAAGGGCATGTGGGCCGACTCGTCCTTCGAGGACCTCGTCCAGTACAACGACGGTTTCCGCACCCAGCTCATCGGTACCCCTGAGCAGGTGGCCGAGCGCATCGTCGCCTACAAGCGTCTCGGCGTCGACCTCATCCTGGGAGGCTTCCTGCACTTCCAGGAGGAGATCGAGTACTTCGGTGAGAAGGTGCTCCCCCTGGTGCGCGAGATCGAGGGTGCCCAGAGCGAGAATTCCCAGACCCCTGCCGGAGTGGCGTGACCGCAGTGAGCCAGGCGTCGCCCCGATCCGCCACACGGATCCGGACCGACGTCGAGGCGCTGTCCATCGCACGGGAACTGGCCGCCGAATTCGCGGTGGGAGCGGTCGAACGAGACCGCGAACGGCGGTTGCCCCATCCCGAGATCGACCGACTCTCGGAATCGGGCCTGCTGGCACTCACCGTCCCCGCCCGTTTCGGTGGTCTGGACGTGCGGCCCAGCGTGCTCGCCGAGGTGGTGTCGATCCTGGCCGCCGCGGACGCGAGCATCGCGCAGATTCCGCACAGCCACTTCGTCTACCTCAACCTCGTCCGGCTGTCGGCCGGACAAGCGTTGCAGGAGCGCATCTTCACCGACGTGCTGGCCGGCGGCCGCGTGGCCAACGCCCAGTCCGAGCGGGGCGGCAAGACGATCGCCGACATCTCGACGCGGTTGAGTCCGGCGGGCGAGGACTCCCGGACGCGATTCGTCCTCGATGGTGAGAAGTTCTACTGCACCGGTTCGCTGTTCGCGGACACACTTGCTGTGCTCGCGAAGCTGGACGTCGCCGTCCGCGACCTGACACCCGGGGAGTATGTGGCGTTCGTCCCGGCGAACGCCGACGGGGTGGAGATCGTCGACGACTGGGATGCGGTGGGGCAACGCACGACCGGATCGGGGACAGTTCGCTTCACCGGCGTAGGGGTGGGTGTCGAGGATCTGGTGACGCGGGCGCCGGCCACGTCCGCACCCACCGGGTACGGCGCGTTCGCGCAACTGCTGCACGTGGCCATCGACGTCGGGATCGCACGTGGAGCGCTACGCGAGGCCGCGGAGTTCGTGCGGACCAAGTCGCGGCCGTGGTTCGAGGCAGAGGTGGACCGCGCCGTCGACGATCCGTTCGTGGTCCAGCGTTTCGGCGAGCTGGAGGTCGATGTGGCGACCGCCGAGGCGACACTCGCCGCCGCCGGCCGCCGGGTCGACACGGCTGTCGGCGCGGCGTCGGGTCCCGCCGAGGTCGCGGGCACCTCGGCTGCTGTCGCGGAAGCATCGATCGCTGTCGCGGAAGCATCGATCGCTGTCGCGACGGCCAAGGCGGTGGCCGATCGGGTCGCCACCCCGGTGGCGTCGGCCCTGTTCGAGGTGAGTGGTACCCGTAGTGCCGCAGCCGGCAGTGGCTTGGATCGCTACTGGCGCGACGCCCGGACGCACACGTTGCACGATCCCGTCCGCTGGAAATACCAGCACATCGGTCGCTGGGTGCTGCGCGGCGAGGAGCCGCCTCTGCACGGCGTGATCTGATCGCCGTCAGAGGTATCGGCCGACATGCGGCACGGCCTTCTTCGGCGTCTTGGCGTTGAAACCGTCGCCGATGGCGCGTAGCTTCCACTCGCCGCCGTCCCGGGAGATGACCGCCATCGCGACCGCGGTGAACGGCATTCCGCCCTTGAGGGTGTACCGGGCCAGCTCGGCGGAGGTCGTCTCGTCGACGAGCCGGCAGTACGCGTTCTCGATCTTCTCGAACGTGTGGCCACGGTAGGACGTGACGATGAACATCAGCGCGTCGATCTGAGGCGGAACCGACTGCAGCGCAACGCGGATGACCTCGTCGTCGCCGGCGCCTTCACCGGTGAGGTTGTCCCCGGAATGCAGGATGGATCGGTTCTTGCTGTTGAGATGGCCGTAATAGACGGTCTCGACGCACTTTCCGCCGGAGAACATGAGCACCGAGGCGTCGAGGTCGATCGAGCCACCGCGTCCGAACCCGCCGCGCACCGGGTCCCACCCGAGTCCCATCTGGATGTCGGTGAGCGCCACGCCGCCCTCTTTGCGGAGCGTGACCTTCTGGCCTTTGGCCAGGCTGACCGGCGCGCCCTTGCGGAGACTCACCTCGGTTGTGCGGGCCGGCGCCGGAGGTTGCGCCGCCGCAGCGGGCTGCGGCGGGGTCGGCGACGGGGCAGGGGGCAAC
This sequence comes from Gordonia sp. NPDC058843, assembly GCF_042743165.1. Classification (NCBI taxonomy): domain Bacteria; kingdom Bacillati; phylum Actinomycetota; class Actinomycetes; order Mycobacteriales; family Gordoniaceae; genus Gordonia; species Gordonia sp. NPDC058843. The sequence goes on along the minus strand of NZ_JBHYNC010000015.1, from coordinate 7,273 downwards.
GGGGCTGGGGGCGGCGTGGGTTCGGTCGGGCGCGAGTAGGTGATCGGCGCGGGCGGTGTGGGTACCGGCTGCGGCTCGTCGTCGACGCTGACGCCGTGGTCGCGGACCAGATCGGCGAAGCCGCCGGCGTAGCCCTGACCGACCGCGCGGACCTTCCAGTCCTCGTTGCGTCGGTACACCTCGAGGGCGATGACCACCGACTCGCTGGTCAGGCCGTCGACGGTGAAATCGTACAGCGATGCGCCGGAGCCGTCGGTGACGTGAGCGACCGGCGGCGCGAAACGGCCGAAGGTCGACGACGCGTCGTCGAGGGTGATGACGGCACGTACCGCATCGATGTCGGCTGGTATCAGGGTGGTCGAGATGTGCAGTCGCGCAGTACCTCCGGCCGACTGCTGCAACCGGACACCGGGTCCCGAGGGCTGGTTGTAGAAGATGAAGTCGTCGTCGGTGCGGACCACGCCCCGGTCGGTCACCAGCAGTGCCGACAGGTCGGCGGCGGTCGCGAGGTCCACCGAGACGATGACCTCGGGGGTCGACAACGGGCCGTTCTGGCCTTTGGTCAGAGCAGACATGTCCGGGCGGTTCCTCACATGAGTCGGGGCGGCCTGGCGCCGGGAGCGAAGCGAGCGGGCCGAGTCGTTCCTGGCGCCGGGAGCGAAGCGAGCGGGCCGAGTCGTTCCTGGCGCCGGGAGCGAAGCGAGCGAACCCGTGTCGGCGGGTACACGGCGTCACGAGGCACAGCGTAGTCATGTGAGTCGACGGCTTCCGGATGCACGACGCGACACCTGGCCGGAGAAGTGCGATCAAGCGGTCGACAGACGATGTCCGATTGGGGGCTTATGCTCCTGCGTATGGCTGGGAGTCGGGTGAATACACAGTTCGGGCCGTACCGCCTCGACGAACTGCTGGGTCGCGGGGGAATGGGCGAGGTCTACCGGGCCTACGACACGACCAAGGAGCGGGTCGTCGCGCTGAAACTGCTCAATCCCGGTCTGGCGCACGATCCGATGTACCAGGAACGGTTTCGCCGGGAATCGCATGCCGCGGCGCGGCTCGGCGAGCCGCATGTCATCCCGATCCACGACTGGGGTGAGATCGACGGGGTGCTGTTCATCGACATGCGCCTGGTCGTCGGCGAAGATCTGCGAGGGCTGCTGACGCAGGAAACACGCCTCACGCCCGAGCGCGCGGTGTCGATCGTCGAACAGGTGGCCGCGGCCCTCGATGCCGCACACGCCGAGGGACTCGTGCACCGCGACATCAAGCCGGAGAACATCCTGGTCGGGGCCAACGACTTCGCGTACCTCGTCGACTTCGGTATCGCACATGCCGCCGAGGACACCCACCTCACCCAGGCCGGCACGGCCGTCGGATCCATTGCGTACATGGCGCCGGAACTGTTCGACGCCGCGCAGGTCAGCGCCGCCAGTGACATCTACGCCCTGGCCTGTGTGCTCTTCGAGTGTCTGACCGGGCGGGTGCCGCACCCGGCGACGACCGTGAGCGCCGCGATCAAGGCGGCGGTGCTGTCCCCGCCCCCGTCGCCGAGCGCTGCCAACGCCGACGTCCCGGCAGCGATGGACGAGGTGATTCGCACGGCCCTCGATGCCGATCCGACATCCCGTCATGGCTCCGCGACAGCGCTCGCCCGCGCTGCCCGTGCCGCGCTGACCGGAGGCGTGGAGGCGGTCGGGTCGGGGCCGAGCCTCGTCAAGCCGCCCCCGCCGCCGGACGCGCTGACCGGTGTCGTGCGTGCACCCGACACGGTCATCGCGCCCACTGATCCGGTATACGAACCGACCCGGGTACGACACACGACGGGTCCCGAGGCCGGCGCCGGGACCACGCAGTACTCGGGCCCACAGCAGTTCTCGGGCCCACAGCAGTTCTCGGGCCCCCAGCAGTTCTCGGGACCGCACAACTACGCCGGGCCGCAGCAGTACCCGGGTGCCCAGCACCACGCGGGACCGGATTCCGCACCTCCGCCGAACTTCTCGGGTCCGTACGCCGGCGCCCCGGCGTACGGGTCACCCGGGTACCCGCCCGCGTACCCACCGCCCCGGCGGCGCTCCGTCGCGGTTCCGGTACTGATCGGGCTGATCGCGGTGGCGCTCGTCGCGCTCGCCGTCGTCGGCGGCATCCTGATCGCCGGCTCGGGTGGGGACACCACGACCCGCGCCGACGACGAGCCGACGACCCCGACGGTGACCGAGACGGTCGCGCCGCCGACCGTCCAGAACGCACCGCCCGCAGCACCGGCCCCGGCTGCGCCGCCACCTGGCTCGAGTCCGTGCGATGCGACGGTCGGGATCGGTACGTCGGTGACCAGTTGCCCGTTCGCGTTCGCGGTGCGCGATGCGTACTCGGGTTCCGGTGCGGCGCGTTCGCCGCGGGTGGTCGTCGCGGTCAGCCCGGTCACCGGCCAGGCCTATGCGATGAACTGCGTACCCGAGGGTGCGATCGTCGCATGCCGTGGGGGTAACGACGCCGTGGTGCACATCTACTGATGACGATCGCCGAGCGCCCATCGCGGCGGATGCCGAAGACCCGGGGGATCGTCGTGCTCAGTGTTCTCGCGCTTCTCGCGGGCTGCGCGACCGAACCCGATGCGGAGCCGATCGACCCGGTCACCGTCACCGTGACCGCCGACCCGTCGGCGTCGACGCCCGCCGGACCCGGTCCGAGCGCACCGAACTCGTCGGCGTCCCCGCCGGCGTCGTACGGGGGCCTCGCGGCGAGTTTCCGCACGATGGCGGCGTCGACCGGACTCACCGTCGGCATCGCGATCGCGCCGGTCGGTGGGTCGGCCGTCCCCGCGCTGACGCTCGGTGACGAGACGCCCAGGGTGGCGTGGTCGACGATCAAGGTTCCGCTGGCGGTCGCCGCAGAGCGCGCGAACGGCCCGAGTCCGGCCGCGCGCGCGGCGATCGTCGACTCCGACAACGCTTCTGCGGAGAGCCTGTGGTCTTCGCTCGGCGGTGGACAGGCGGCGGCCGATTCGGTGACCGCGGTGCTGCGCGACGGTGGCGACACCACGACGGTCGTCCCCGCGACGCAGCGTCGTGCCGGCTTCACCGTCTTCGGGCAGACCGTGTGGTCACTGCCCGACGCCGCGACCTTCACCGCCGGCCTGCCCTGTCTGCCCGGGGCGCGAAACGTGGTCGCACTCATGGGCCGGGTGGCCGGGAACCAGCAGTGGGGGATCGAGATCATGCCGGCGCCGCGTGCAACGGCGGTCAAGGGTGGCTGGGGTCCCGGCGTGGCGGACGGGTATCTCGTCCGGCAGATCGGCATCGTCACCTTCCGCGACGGTCAACGTGCCGCGGTGGCGATGAGCGCGGTCGGGGGGTCGATGTCGGGCGGAATCGCGGCGTTGAACTCGGCGGCCAACTGGCTCGACGCCAACCTCGTCCGCCTGCCGCGCGGACGTTGTCCCGCCTGACCGGTCCGCGGGCAGGTGTGACGCCGGTCCCAGCATGGTTCCGATTGGGTATACAGCCTGGTCCGCGCCGCCGGACCGATCTAGTCTCGTGTGTCTGGAGTGACTCAGGAGACAATTGTGAAAATTGTGACAAGGATCGGCGTGGTGTTCTGCGCAATCGCGATGTCGGTCGTGATCGGTGGGGGCTCGGCGACGGCGATACCGCTCCCCGTGCTGCCGCCATTGCCGGAGCCCTTTGCAACGTGGTTCAAGCCGCCCGAACCCCTCGACAAGAAGCTGGCCAAGAGCTACGCCGCACTCACGAAGTCGATGCGGAAGTCGTTGCCCGGGCAGCTCGGTGTTGCGATCGTGCCGATCGGCGGCGAACAGGTCATCTCCCTGGGATCGCTGAAATCAGGACGGGCGTGGTCGACGATGAAGGTCCCGGTGTCGCTCGCGGCGCAGCGCGAGCGCGGGCCGGCCGTCGCCACGATGGAGGACAAGGCGATCACGTTCTCCGACAACGACGCGGCCGGCGAGCTGTGGGGCGTGCTCGGTGGCGGTCACGCCTCTGTCGACGCCGTCACCGCGGTCCTGCGTGAGGGGCACGATGTCCGGACGCATGTGTCCTCCGAGGTCGACAACCCGCCGTCGTATCCCGGTCACACCGCGTGGGCCCTACGTGACCAGGCGATCTTCGGTGCCCACCTACCGTGTCTGCCCGACAGCGAGCACATCATCCGGTTGATGAGTGCCGTTGCCCCGAACCAGCAATGGGGCATCGCGAAGGTGGGACGCAATCAGGGTGCGGTCACCGCGGTCAAGGGCGGCTGGGGCCCGGCGACATCCAAGTCCTCGGCGCACCTCGTCCGTCAACTGGGCATCATCAGCACGACCCGCGGTCAGGTGGCGGTGTCGATGGCGGCCATCCCACGGAGCGGATCGTTCACCGACGGCACCAAGATGTTGACCCGCCTGGGCAACTGGCTCGGCAAGAATCTGGCCGACCTGCCGACCGGACGGTGCTGACCGCGAGGACCGTGCGCGTCACGCCGCCGCGTGCGCTGCCTTCGAACGTCCCGCGCCCGCCGGGGTGGTGAGCGCGGCGGCGATGGCCGTCGTCAGCGGAACAGACAACGCGATCGCGATGCCGCCGACGAACGAGCGCGCCAACTCCACCGCGACGACGTCGGTCGTGAGCAGTCCGCCCAGTGGTTGCTGAGCCACCGAGAACAGCAGCATCAGCGGGAGAGCGCTGCCCGCGTAGGCGAAGACGAGCGTGTACACGGTGCTCGCGATGTGGTCGCGTCCGACGCGCATCGCGGCGCCGAAGGTTGCCATCCGTGACGGTTCGCCGGCCGCGGCGAGTTCGAAGGCCGCCGAGGCCTGGGTGATCGTGACGTCGTTGAGGACGCCGAGGGTGCCGATGATGAACCCGGCGAGCAGAAGACCGCTGACCGAGATGTTGCCCTGGTACACCTGCAGATTGGTGGTCTGGTCGCCCGACAACCCCGTCAGGTTCATCGTCTCGATCGCGAGCCAGCTCAGGAAACCCGCGAGGAGCAGGGACGTCAGCGTCCCGAGGAGGGCCGAACTGGTCCGCAGGCTCACCCCGTGTGCCAGGTAGAGGACGACGAACAGGATCGCCGCCGACGACACCACCGCCACCGCGACCGGGGACGACCCGTCCAGGATCGCCGGCAGCGTGAACACGGTGAGAATGCCGAAGGCGATCGCGAGCCCGATGATCGAGCGGAAACCGCGCCACGCGGCGACCAGCACGATTGCGGCGATGAAGAGGACGGCCCAGACGAGGATCGCCGGCCCCCGCTGGAAGTCGAAGAAGGTGTACCGGTTGCCGTCGGGTCCCGGGACGGTCGAGAGTCGGATGCCGTCCCCGACGTTCAGCGTCGGCTGACCTGCTTGCGGGTCGTCGAGGGTGCCGGCCGCGGGCGCCACGGTGTCGGGGCCTGACCCGGCCTGCGCCCGGTTCGTCGGGATCTCCAGAACGGTGTATTGCCCGGCGGCGTCGCCGGATTCGAACCGGACCGCGTTGAGGATGCAGGGCCCGCCGGGGACCGGGTTCACCGGGATGTCGGCGGTCTCGAGCACCGAGCCGGCCACCGAGTTGAGGCAGTTCGCATGGAACTGATCCACGATCTCGCCGTCGACCGTGGTGATCGCCCCGCCGTCGGCGGAACGGAACTGCGTGGGAATGGGGTGTTCGGAGTCCGAGGGCCACAGGACGACCATGCCGACGGCGACTGCGAGGGCGGTCACGGCGAGTGTTCCGATGACGAACCATCGGGCGAATGGCGAGAGCGTGTGGCTGATGTCGGACAGCGAGTGCGCGTGACCGTGCCCGTGATGTGTGCGGCTCACGCGGTGAGCCTATGCGCACCACACCCGGGTCGCGATGGGCGACCCGGGTGCGGCGATGGGGTGCGCACCAGCGCGCATGCTGCTCACAAGGGGAGCAGGATGCCCTTTACTCGCGGATCGGTCCGCAGGAATTCCTGTACGGCAGGGTCCTTGAACGCGGCGACCAGGTTCTTGATGTTCTCGGTGTCCTTCCACTCCGTACCGATGGTCAGCTGCCCGGCGAACTCGTCGGGAGCGGGCGGGGCGTAGATCTGCTTGGCGATGTCGATGTTCGCGGCGAGGTAGTACTCGGTGTAACCGACGGTCGCGTCGAGGTCGGCGAGCGAGCGTGACTGAGCGGCGAAGTCGAGCAAGACGAACTGCAGATTGCGCGGGTTCGTGGCGATGTCCTTCTGGGTCGCCTTCCACTTGTCGACGCCGGGCTTGAGCGTGATCAGTCCGGCGCGCTCGAGCAGCCACAGGCCCTGGGCCTCGTTCGCGGGATCGGAGTACAGGGAGACCCGGGCGTTCTGCGGGAGGTCGGCGACATCGCGGTACTTGTCCGACCAGATCCCGAAGCCCCAGCGGAAGACCGGGGTGGCGGCCTCTTCCTTGAAGTCCGGGTTGGCCGCGAGGACCTGCGACAGCCACAGCTTGTGCTGGTAGACGGTGCCGGCGACCTCGCCGTCACTGACGGCGCGGTTCAGTGTCGTGGAGTCGGCGAGGCCCTTGAAGGCGACCTTGATGTCGTAGCGGGGTGCGACCTCGTCGGCGATGAACTCCACCAGGGCTTGTTCCGAGGCGTTGCCCTCGGCGGTGACGACGGTCAGGGTCGCCCCGGCGGTCTCGTTGGGGGAGGTCGAGTCGGAGCCGAGGAAGCGCCAGCCGAGTACGGCGGCGAGTACGGCGACGACGACCAGGGCCCCGGCGATCAACGGCCAGCGCCGCCGAGACGAGATCTCGATACCGGAATTGCCCGGCGGAGAGGGGGTTTCAGGTGAGTCGGGTGAGGTTTCGGTACCGGAGCCGGTGTCCTGGGTCATGATATGGCCTTTCGGATGTGGATGGGTGATTGTTGTTTCGGGGCTGCCCTGTTCCCTGTGGTGCGAGCGCCCCCTGTTCCCTGAGGTGCGCGGGCCCCCTGTTCCCTGAGGTGCGCGGGCCCCCTGCTCCCTGAGGTGCGAGCGGAGCGAGCCTCGAAGGGCCTGGTGAGATGCCTCGCGAAGCCCTTCGTGGCTCGTCGCTTTCGCTCCTCGCACCTCAGGGAGCAGAACGGTGGTCGCTTGTGCTCCTCGCACCTCAGGGAGCAGAACGGTGGTCGCTTGTGCTCCTCGCACCTCAGGGAGCAGGGGGGTGGCCGCTTGTGCTCCTCGCACCTCAGTTTCTGCGGCCTGGCGGCCGTCGTGGACCACGAAATACCCCCCTCTGCTCCCTGAGGTGCGAGCGAAGCGAGCCTCGAAGGGTCTCGCAACGTGTCTCACCCGGCCC